>JBASAE010000251.1:0-3579 GCA_049654285.1 Microbacterium sp. | reverse complement strand
TCGCAGGGTGGGCATCGATGACAGGAGCGGGAGTGAAGCAGATCTTGTCACTATTGGACCACCGGGAGTCGTGCTGGACAATAGAGCACAGTGAATCTGATCAGGATGCTCAGATTCATCCCTCTCTTTGCGAAGGAGCCTGAGCACAGTGGCACAGCGCAGAACCGCCGATCGGACCGACCGTGAACTGCTGCGGCAGCTGATCCGCCGGCCGGCGGCGACGATCGTGGCCCTCGCCGAGACGACCGGACTGGCCCGCAACACCGTGCGCGCCCGGCTGGACCGCTATGCCGAGGACGGCACGCTGCGTTCGTTCCAGCGTCGCGTCGACCCGGGGGCGCTCGGGTATCCGCTGAGCGCGTATGTGCTCACCCGGGTCACGCAGCGCAAGCTCGACCGCGTGGGCGAGTCGCTGGCGGGCATCCCCGAGGTGGTCGAGGTGCTGGGCCTGTCCGGCATCACCGACCTGATGATCCATGTCGTGGCGCGCGACGCCGATGATCTCTACCGCATCGCGGGCCGCATCCTCGACGTCGACGGGGTCAAGCGCACGAGCACCGGCCTGGTCATGCGCGAGATGGTCCCCTACCGCATCGCCCAGTTGATCTGACGCGCCCTACACACGCCTGTCACTGTCACTGACCCCGACACCGACCCGACCCCGACACGTGCAGGGCCATCCGACACGTGCAGGGCCAGACCGCGGCGTGGCGCCCTGCATCCGCGGTGTGGCCCTGCAGGTGTCAGCGGTGCGTGCAGAGGACGAGGCCGCCCCGCTCTGCACGCCGGGGATCACACGTCCGCGGTGGTGAGCTCCAGCCCAGAGTCGCCCGGAGCGACGTCCACCCGGACGGTGTCGCCGTCGTGCACGTCACCCGCCAGCAGCGCGGTCGCGAGCCGGTTCTGCACCTCGGTCTGGATCAGCCGGCGCAGCGGCCGGGCGCCGAACACGGGGTCGTAGCCGCGGGAGGCCAGCCAGGTGCGGGCGTCCGGGGTGACCGCGAGCGTGAGGCGCCGGTCGTGCAGCCGCTTCTGCAGCCCATCGACCGAGAGCTCCACGATCTGCGCCAGGTCGTCCTCCGAGAGCGCGGAGAACATCACGATGTCGTCGAGCCGGTTCAGGAACTCGGGGCGGAACGACTGCCGCACCAGCGCCATCACCTGCGCGCGCTTGACCTCGTCCGACAGCGTCGGGTCGATGAGGATCGGCGAGCCGATGTTGCTGGTCAGGATGAGGATGACGTTCGAGAAGTCGACCGTGCGACCCTGGCCGTCGGTGAGCCGCCCGTCGTCGAGCACCTGCAGCAGCACGTCGAAGACCTCGGGATGCGCCTTCTCGACCTCGTCGAGCAGCACCACGCTGTACGGTCGGCGGCGCACGGCCTCGGTGAGCTGGCCGCCCTGCTCGTAGCCGACGTAGCCGGGAGGGGCGCCGACCAGGCGCGAGACGGAGTGCTTCTCGCCGTACTCCGACATGTCGATCCGCACCATGGCGTGCTCGTCGTCGAAGAGGAACTCGGCGAGCGCCTTGGCGAGCTCGGTCTTCCCGACGCCGGTGGGACCGAGGAAGAGGAACGATCCGGTCGGACGGCCGGGGTCGCTGATGCCCGCGCGGGAGCGTCGCACGGCGTCGGACACCGCCTTCACGGCCTCTTTCTGGCCGATCAGCCGCTTGCCCAGCTCGTTCTCGAGGTGCAGCAGCTTCTCGCTCTCGCCCTGCAGCAGGCGACCGACCGGGATGCCGGTCCATGCCGCGATCACGCCGGCGATGTCCTCATCGGTGACCTGCTCGTTGACCATGCGCCCCTCGCTCGACACGGCCTGCTCGGCCCGCTCGGCCTCGGCGATGTCGCGCTCCAGGCGCTTGATGGTCTCGTACTCCAGCTTGGACGCCTTGGTGTAGTCGGCGTTACGCATCGCGAGGTCGCGTTGGGTGATCGCGTCGTCGAGCTGCTTCTTCAGCTCGCCCACCCGGTTGAGCCCCTGACGCTCGCGCGCCCAGCGCTCCTGCAGGCCGGCGAGCTCCTTCTCGAGCTCGACCAGCTGTTCGCGCAGCGCGCTCAGGCGCTCTTTCGACGCGGCATCCTTCTCCTTCTTGAGCGCCAGCTCCTCGAGCTTCATCCGGTCGACCTGGCGGCGCAGCTCGTCGATCTCGACCGGCGAGGAGTCGATCTCCATCTTCAGCCGCGACATCGCCTCGTCGATCAGGTCGATCGCCTTGTCGGGAAGCTGACGGCTGGGCAGGTAGCGGTTCGAGAGCGCGGCGGCGGCGACCAGGGCGCTGTCGGCGATCGTCACGCCGTGGTGCGCCTCGTAACGGCCCTTCAGCCCGCGCAGGATCGCGATGGTGTCCTCGACGGTGGGCTCGCCGACGTACACCTGCTGGAAGCGGCGCTCGAGCGCGGCATCCTTCTCGATGAACTCGCGGTACTCGTTGAGCGTCGTCGCCCCGATCATGCGCAGCTCACCGCGCGCGAGCATGGGCTTGAGCATGTTGGACGCCGCGACGGAACCCTCTCCGCCGCCCGCCCCCATCAGCACGTGCAGCTCGTCGATGAACGTGATGACCTTTCCGTCGGACTCGGTGATCTCCTTGAGCACGCTCTTCAGGCGCTCCTCGAACTGGCCGCGGTACATCGCTCCGGCGACGAGGGCGGAGATGTCGAGCGACACCAGCTCCTTGTCCTTGAGGGACTCGGCGACGTCGCCCGCGACGATCCGCTGCGCGAGGCCCTCGACGACGGCGGTCTTGCCGACGCCGGGCTCGCCGATCAGCACCGGGTTGTTCTTGGTGCGACGGGTCAGCACCTGGCTGACGCGGCGGATCTCGCTGTCGCGACCGATCACCGGGTCGAGCTTGCCCTGCCGGGCACGGTCGGTGAGATTGATGCCGAACTGCTCGAGGGCGCTCTTCTGGTCTTCCTGCTGTGCGGGGTTGGTCATCCGTTCCTCCTGGGGCTCCTTACGGATCAAAGTTGAGTTGGCACGGCTCAACTTTACCACATCGATCAGAACACGTCAGCAGGCCGTGCAATCCGCGTCGATCCGCCCCATCCGCGTCATGTTCCGCTCCCCGGCGCCTCTTTCTTGATATGGCCATCCTTCACGACGATCTCCTCGCGACGCGTGCCAACGTCGTGACCGTCCGCCGACGTCTCGACGAGGGCATCGAGCGGGAACTGCAGCGGGGCGGGACCTTCGGCGTCTCCTTGAACGGACACCTCTGGGGCCTGCTCAACACGCTGGTCGAGCGTGAGCTCCAGCAGCCGACACCGACCAGCGAGGATTCCCTCCTCGCGGCGAGCACGCTGGGCGGCCCGTTCCGGGTCGTGCGGTTCCGGCGTCATCTCGGCACGCTGATCCAGCTGGGCTATGCGCGGCGCACGCCGGCCGCCCTGCATCCGACGATCCGCGGCATCGGCGCGGTGCGGCCGTTCTCCACGGTCGACGTCCCGCACCGCCTGCCGGTGGACAAGCTGCGGTCGCTGCGCCAGGCGGAGCTGGGCGTCCTCTGACCCGGGCTGCGCGCCGCCGGGGCGTCCCCTGGCCCGGGCTGCGCGCCGGGACGCGGCGGTCACC
>JBASAE010000250.1:0-10511 GCA_049654285.1 Microbacterium sp. | reverse complement strand
GCGTGCGCATGCACGCGGGGCACTGGATGCGGCGGATCGGGCCGCGGTGCTGAGCGGAGCGCACGCCGTGTTCGCGACCAGTGCGCTCGCGGCCTGGCCGTGGCGGGTCGTCGAGGCGATGGCGCTGGCGGTTCCGATCGTCGCGGTGGACAGCGGCGTGCACCGGGACGTGCTCGCCGACGGCGGCGTGCTGGCGCCGGCGGAGGAGTTCACGGACGCCGCCGTCGCGGCGCTGGAGGAGGCGTCCTCACGTCGTCTGAGAGTGCTCGCCGCCGATCGTGCACGGGCGTTCTCCTGGGCGAGCTCCGCCGAGCGGGTCTGGTCTCTGCACGCCGAGCTCTGACCCGTTCTGCTCCGTTCCCACGACGGAACAGAAGCAACACTGGCATCATCCGGCAACTTCCGCCACACTAGTCACATGGCTCCCCCCGCCGTACAGCGCCCGAAGCTGCCCGGAATCCCGAGGATCGCCGCGTCGTTGATCGCCGTGGCGGCCCTCGTCGTCGGCGTCCTGCTGCCCGTCCAGGCCGCGTCCGCATCCGTCGCCGCCGTCGGCGGCCCGGTGAAGGCCACCCTCGACGGCTTCACCCCCGGCAACATCATCAGCGACGCCGTGTTCACCAGCAAGGACACGATGACGGAGGCGCAGATCCAGTCGTTCTTCAACGGCAAGGTGTCGAGCTGCCAATCGGGGTACACCTGCCTGAAGGACTTCCGCATCACCTCGGTGAACCGCTCGGCCGATGAGTACTGCAAGGGCTACACGGGTGCGGCGAACGAGTCGGCCGCCCGGATCATCTACCGGGTGTCGCAATCGTGCAACATCAACCCGCAGGTGCTGATCGTGATGCTGCAGAAGGAGCAGGGCCTGGTCACGCACACCTGGCCGAGCTCGTGGCGGTACGACATCGCGCTCGGACAGGGATGCCCCGATGACGCGGCCTGCGATCCGGACTACGTGGGCTTCTTCCACCAGATCTACGGCGCCGCACGGCAGATGCAGATCTACATGGAGGGCAGGTACTTCACCTGGTACGCACCGGGACGGACCTGGAACATCCTCTACAACCCCGACACATCGTGCGGCAGCGCACCGGTGTACGTCGCGAACAAGGCCACGGCGGCCCTGTACTACTACACGCCCTATCAGCCGAACGCCGCGGCCCTCCGCGCCGGCTACGGCTCGGGCGACTACTGCTCGGCCTACGGCAACCGCAACTTCTACAACTACTTCACCGACTGGTTCGGGTCGACGCAGACGGCTCCGCTCGCGACGTTCGGCTCGATGCGCGTGACGGTCGAAGGCTCGCCCGTGGTCGGCCGGAGCGTCCGTGCGCAGACCGAGTTCTCGCCGGCGCCGACCACACTGCGCTACCAGTGGTTCCGCGGAAGCACCGCGATCAGCGGTGCGACTTCGCAGGACTACGCCATTCTCGCAGCGGATGCTGGTCAGAGCCTCTCGGTCAGCGTGACCGCACAGCGGGCCGGCTATAAGGACGGTGTGCAACAGTCGGCAGCGGTCGCCGTGCAGCGCAACACGACGGTCGATCGATTGTATGGGCAGACACGTGAGCAGACCTCCGTCGCCGTGTCGCGCGCGGCATGGCCATCGGGCACTCGCACGGTATTCCTCGCGACCAGTCTCGACTTCGCCGATGCGATCAGTTCGGCTGCGATCGGCAGTCGGATGGACGCGTCGCTGCTGTTGACACCTCCCGGGTACATCCCCGACTCCGTCTCCGCGGAACTGCAGCGCCTGGCTCCGACGCGGATCGTGCTGATGGGGGGCGAAGGTGTGCTGACGCCGAACGTTGGGACGCAGGCGAACGCTCTGGTCCCCACGGCGAAGATCGAGCGGCTTTCCGGCGCTAACCGGTACGCGACATCCCGTGCCGTGCTCGAGTCCGCCGGACAGAGCGTGAATGTCTTCGTCGCCACGGGACGGGACTTCCCCGATGCGCTGAGCGCCGCCGCGGCCGGCAGCGCCATGAGCGCACCGGTGCTGCTGGTCGACGGCCAGGCGCAGGCGGTCGAGGCCGAGAGCATCGCGAGCCTGCGCAAGGTCGGTGCCACCACGATCACGATCGTCGGAGGCACGGGCGTGGTCTCGACCTCGATCGAGAACCAGCTGCGGCAGCAGGGCTTCACGGTGTCCCGCCTGGAAGGCCGCGATCGGTACGCCACCAACGCCGCCGTCAACAACGCATACTTCGCCGGCACTGCGCTCAAGGCACTGGTGGCCGCAGGTACGGACTTCCCGGACGCGCTCTCCGCCTCCGTGCTCGCCGGACGCTGGCAGGTGCCCCTGCTGTTGTCCGAGCAGACCTGCATCCCGTCTCCGGGATCGGATTTCCTCCGTTCTCGGGGCACCGAGTCGGTCACCCTGGTGGGCGGGCCGGGTGTGCTTAGCGAGGACGGCGTGGCCGCGTTGCGGCCTTGCGGATGATGGCGGATGCTCGCTGAGAGGCGGCATCGGGAGTCGTCGATAGGATGTACTGAACCCGACCCCGCCAGGAAACGCTGAGATGACGTCTGATCTTTTCGCGCAGGTCCCGCGCTCGGCGTTCGATGTGCCAGGCAGGAGCCATGGGCTGATCGACGTCGTGCGCTGGCGCTATCTGCTGACGCTGCTGGTGCGCACCGGCGTCACCACTCGCTATCGCAACTCGGTGCTGGGCTGGCTGTGGTCGTACGTGAGGCCGGCCGCGCAGTTCCTGGTGTTCTGGGTCGTCCTCGGCATCTTCATGAACCTCGACCGGGTCCCCAACTATGCGGTCTACCTGTTCTCGGGCATCGTCATGATCAACCTCTTCTCCGAGGGATTCAAGAACGCGACGACCTCGATCGTGGGCAACGCCGCACTGGTGCGCAAGGTGTTCCTGCCGCGTCAGCTTTTCGCCGTCTCCGCCGTGCTCGTGTCCTTCGTGCACTTCCTTCCCCAGATGGCGCTGCTGCTGCTGGTCTGCCTGCTGATGGGATGGGCGGTGCACATCTCGTTCCTCGGCATCCTCGCCGCCTTCGCCGGGATCGCGATCGTGATGGTGTTCTCGCTGGGGCTCGGGCTGTTCTTCGGCGCGGTGAACGTGCGCTTCCGCGACGCCGAGAACATCGTCGAGCTCATGTTGCTGCTCGCCACCTGGGCATCGCCGGTGCTGTACTCCTGGACGATGGTGCAGGATGCGATCGTCGACAAGCTCGGTTGGCCGCGCTGGCTGGTCGAGGTCTACCTGCTCAACCCGATCACGCAAGGTGTCGAGTTGTTCCACTACGCGTTCTGGCGCCCGGCGAGCCAGCATCTGGTGAACGCTTCCGGCTACACGGGCGAGGGGCTCACGCCGATCCCGCCCGATCTCGCGATGAACACGCTGTGGACGGCGGTGATCGCCGTCGGCACCCTGCTGATCGGTCAGCTCGTGTTCCGCCGCCTCGAGGGAAAGTTCGCCCAGGACCTATGAGCGAGACAGCAGCCAAGAGCGGGCCGGCGCCGCGCCCGAGCATCATCGTCGACGGGGTGCGCAAGACGTTCACCCTGAACCACGCGTTCTCCTTGAAGGACACGGTCGTCTCATGGATCCGCCGACGAAAGCTGACATCCACGTTCGAGGCGCTCAAGGGTGTCGACCTCGTCATCGGCGAGGGGGAGTCCGTCGCGATCCTCGGGATGAACGGGTCCGGCAAGTCGACCCTGCTCAAGCTGGTCTCCGGGGTCATGGAACCGGATGCGGGAGAGGTGCTCACCCGGGGCCGGGTGGCGGGGCTCATCGAGGTGGGCGCCGGATTCCACCCCGAGCTCTCCGGCCGTGAGAACGTCTTCCTCAACGCCGCCATCCTGGGGATGAAGAAGCACGAGATCGAGGCCCGCTACGACGAGATCGTAGCGTTCAGCGAGATCGAGGAGTTCATCGATCAGGAGGTCAAGCACTATTCCTCGGGGATGTTCCTGCGCCTGGCTTTCGCGGTCGCGATCCACGTCGAACTGGACGTGCTGCTGATGGACGAGATCCTCTCAGTGGGCGACGTTCCGTTCCGCGAGAAGTGCCGACAGAAGTTCACGGAGCTCATCGCCGACGGCAAGACGCTGGTGGTCGTGAGCCACGACATGGAGATGGTGCGTGAACTCTGCACCCGTGGCGTGGTGATCAGCAAGGGGCAGGTCGTCTACGACGGCGAGCTAGAGGGAGCGATCGCACTGGTGGAGTCAGCGTGAACGCGTGGATCGCTCAGCTTCCGGCATTCGCGGGGGCCTTCGCTCTGCTGCTGCTTCCTGGGCTCCCGGCAGCCCTCCTGCTGCGGCTGCAAGGGGTTGCGCGGATCGGTGCGGCGGTCGCATTGTCTCTCGCCGCGGTGGGGGGCGGTTCTCTCATCGCGCCGATGCTCGGAATCGGCTGGTCGCTGTGGCCCGTGATCGGCGTGGCCGCTGTGATCACCGTGCTCGCCGTCATACTCCGGCTGCTCGGAGGCCGAGGCGGTGCCTCTCACCGTGCCGAGGGCGGTCGGGCACTGTGGATCTGGGGCGCGATCGTCGTATCGGTCATCGGATGGGCGGCCGTGGTCGGGGTGGGGATCGGCGAGCCTGACCACCCCAATCAGCTCTACGATGCGATCTTCCATCTGAACGCCGTCGAGTTCATCCTGCGGACGGGAGACGCCTCACCGCTGCACATGACGATGGTGGCGCCCGGGCAGTCGGCTTATTTCTACCCGACCCTCTGGCACGCGTTCGTCAGCCTGCTGGTGCCCCTGTCGGGGGCGATCACTGCGGCGACGAACGTCGCCACGATCGCCTTCGTCGCGCTGATCTGGCCGGTCGCGCTGGCGACGATCACGCAGGTGCTGTTCCCGAAGGCGCGGGTCGCTGTGGTCTCCGCCCCGCTGTTGGGTTTCTGTTTCGCCCAGTTCCCCCTCGGTTTCCTGAACTGGGGCGTGCTCTACCCGAACCTCCTGGGGATGCTGCTGTCCCCGTTGCTGTTCGCTTTCGTACTGCTTGCGGGCGAGCGAGGGCTGAGCGCTGCGGCCCGGGTGAGCCTGATCCTGCTGGTCGTCGCCACGGCGGGGGCGACCGCGATCGCGCATCCCTCGGCGCTTCTCGGGGTGATCGTCCTGCTGCTGCCTTGGGGTGCGGCGAAGGGGTGGCGTGCCTATCGCGTGGCGACGTCCCCGAGGCGCTGGCTGATTCTGGGATCCGGAGTCGTGCTCTTCATCGTCCTGATCGTCGTATGGACGGTGGGGAACGTCAGCATGAACTCCTGGAAGCCCGGGCTGACCCTGGCCCAAGCGGTTGGAGAGATCGTCTTCCTGAGCCCGGTCTCGCGCGCGACCGGGCTGCTCCTCGGGCCGCTCGCGGTGCTGGGCGTCGTACGACTCCTCAGGGAGCGGCGATGGTGGCCGGTGGCCACGCACGCGGTCGCGGCATTCTTCTTCCTGATCTGCACCTGGCTCACGGTCCTTCCGGTGCGGACGTTCTTGGTCGGCGTCTGGTATGACGACACCACACGTGTCGCCGCGCTGCTCGCGATCCTGGGCATTCCGCTCGCCGCTCTGGGGGCCTCGGAGGTCTGGGACTGGATCGCTGTCAGGCGGGAGGCGCACGGGAGCCGTGTCGTCGTCATCGCCACGGTGGTGGTCCTCGCTCTCGCCTCGACCCACCTGATCGCGCTGCGGAACGAGGTCAGGCAGATGCGGAACGTCAGCTTCGTGTTCTCGGACGCATCAGGAGGCCTGAGCCCCGACGAGGTCTCGCTCTTCGAAGAGGCGAACCGCATCCTCGACGCGAAGAGCAGGGTGATCGGTGACCCGTTGACCGGCACCGGGCTGCTCTTCGCATACACAGGGCATGCCGTCGTTTTCCCGCATGTGACCGGCGGGTACGGTGCAGATGCGGCACTGCTGGCGAAGCGCTTCCGTTATGGCGGCGCCGACGTGTGCGAGGCCGTGCAGGACCTGGGCGTCACGCATGCGATGGACTTCGGCGATCGCAGCGTCTTCACCTCGCTCGACGACTACTACGAGGGGTTGCGAGACTTGGAGAGATCGCCGATCCTGACCGAGGTCGCCGAGGTCGGCGACGCCACGCTCTACCGGGTCACCGGCTGCGACTGACCCGCTCGGCTTCGTCCGCCAGCGCGTCCCGCACGGCGATGCGCCGGGCGAGCAGCGTGATCTGCCGCTGCCGCTCGATGTTGCGCCGGCGCTGAGTGTAGATGAAGGTCAAGAACGCGATCACCAGCGCATACAGCAGCAGATCCGTTCCACGGCCGACACCGACGAGCGCCGCGACCCAGGTCAGCCACTGTGGGAAGAGGATGGAGAGGATGGCTGCGACGACGAAGAACATCATCAGCAGCCGCCGGATCGCGAGATGACTGTCGGCGCCGGTACGGCGCATGACGACGGCGCCGAGCACGATGACGGCGGCGATCAGAAGGAGCTGGATCCACATCGGTCACTTCACCACCAGATCGACGAGGATGTTGACGGAGTTGAGCACGCTCTGGCCCTTGCTCTTCGAGTAGTCGGTGTACAGCAACTCGACCGGGTGCTCGCGCCAGGGCAGATCCGTGTGGCCCAGCTCGATCACGATCTCGGTGGCGTGCGCCATCCGGTCCTGTTTGAGGTCGACCTGCTCCAGTGCATCGCGGCGGATCACTCGCAGGCCGTTGTGCGCGTCGGTGAGCTTCATGCCGGTGGTCATGTTGGTCACCCAGATGGCGGTCTTCAGGACGATCCGCTTCACCCAGCCCGGGTCGGTGCGGTCGTCGAGGAAGCGCGACCCGAAGACGATCGCGATGTCCTCCTCCCGAGCCGCGCGCAGCATGTCGAGTGCGTCCTCGACCCGGTGCTGGCCATCGGCATCGAAGGTGACGACGTACTGGCAGGACGGGTGCGCGAGCGCGTACTCGAACCCGGTCTGCAGGGCGGCGCCCTGCCCGAGGTTGATTGGATGTTGCACGAGATGGGCGCCTGCCTTCTCCGCCACCGGCGCGGAACCGTCGGTGGAACCGTCGTCCACGCACACGATGTTCGCGAAGTGTGGGCGCAGGCCGGCGATGACGTCGGTGATGACATCGGCCTCGTTGTAGAGGGGGATCACGACCCATGCGCCGGAATCCGGCTCGCGAGGGGCCGAGGAGCTCGATGACATGAGTCCATTGTGTCAGGTGAGCCATGAGGAAACCCCGAAGACGAGGGCGCCCGCAGGGAGAAGTTCTTCCGGTAGGGCTTCAGGGTGTGCAGATGACCACCCGATAGACTGACGATGAGCCGTTTGCGCTCGCACAGTTCTTCGGCAAGGAGCTTCCTTCGCGTGAGTGATTCTTCCCCCGTGCGGATCGTGGATTCCGCCGACGTGTCGCCCGATGCCACCATCGGCGCAGGCTCCTCGGTCTGGCACCTGGCGCAGGTGCGCGAGCGGGCCCGGCTAGGCCGGAACTGCATCGTCGGGCGTGGAGCCTACATCGGCACCGGCGTCGTCATGGGCGACAACTGCAAGGTGCAGAACTATGCGCTGGTCTATGAGCCGGCGCGGCTTGGCGACGGTGTCTTCATCGGCCCGGCGGTGGTGCTGACCAACGACACGTATCCGCGGGCGATCAACCCCGACGGTACGATCAAGAGCGCGCACGACTGGGAGCCGGTCGGTGTGACGATCGAGACCGGTGCGGCGATCGGCGCGCGCGCCACCTGCGTGGCCCCCGTGACGATCGGCGCCTGGGCGACCGTCGCCGCTGGTGCGGTGGTCGTGAAGGACGTGCCCGCCTACGCGCTGGTCGCCGGCGTGCCGGCGAAGCGCATCGCCTGGGTGGGCGAGGCCGGTGTGCCACTGGCCTCCGGCGATGAGCCGGGAAGCTGGATCTGTCCGCAGAGCGGAACACGCTATGCGGAGAACGAAGGAACCCTGACCAAGGAGGCCCTGTGAGCGATTTCATCCCCCCCGCCAAGCCGATCATCGGTGACGAGGAACGCGAGGCCGTCGATCGCGTGCTGCGCAGCGGCATGGTGGCGCAGGGGCCCGAGGTCGCCGCGTTCGAGCAGGAGTTCTCCGCGCATTTCGTGCAGGGGCGCCCGTCTGTCGCCGTGAACTCCGGTACGGCCGGTCTTCATCTCGGGCTCCTCGCCGCAGGGGTGGGACCGGGCGACGAGGTCATCGTGCCCTCGTTCACGTTCGCCGCGACCGGCAACTCGGTCGCGCTCACCGGCGGGACGCCGGTGTTCGTCGACATTGAGCCGGAGACGTTCACCCTCGCCCCTGAGGCGGTCGCCGCGGCGATCACGCCGCGGACGAAGGGCATCCTGCCCGTACACCTCTACGGGCACCCGGCGCGTATGCGCGAGCTGGAGGCCGTCGCCGCCGAGCGTGGCGTCGCACTGTATGAGGACGCGGCACAGGCCCACGGGGCATCGGTCGACGGCCGCCCGGTCGGCACGTTCGGTGAGTTCGCGATGTTCAGCCTCTACCCGACCAAGAACATGACCAGCGGTGAAGGCGGCATGGTGTCCACCGCGACCGCCGAGATCGCGCGCATGGTCAAACTGCTGCGCAACCAGGGCATGGAGCGGCAGTACGAGAACGAGATCATCGGCTTCAACGCCCGCATGACGGACATCCACGCGGCGATCGGACGGGTGCAGCTCACCAAGGTGGATGCGTGGACGGCGACGCGCCAGCAGAACGCGGCGTTCCTCGACGCCCACCTGCAGGGCGTCGTGGTGCCGCCGGTCGCCGAGGGCGCCGTGCACGTGTACCACCAGTACACGATCCGGGTCCCCGAGGACAGGGACGGTTTCGTGAAGGCGCTCAAGGAGGAGCACAATGTCGGCGCGGGGGTGTACTACCCCATCCCCAACCACCGTCTGCCGTCGCTCGCGCACTTCGCGCCGGGCCTCGACCTGCCCGAGACCGAACGCGCCGCGCGCGAGGTCGTCTCGCTGCCCGTGCATCCCTCGCTGTCGCAGGGTGACCTCGACCGCATCGTCGCCGCGGTCAACGTCATCGCGGGGGCGGGCGCCTGATGGCGCTGCGCGCCGGCCTGCTCGGCGTCGGCATGATGGGGCGGCACCACGCCCGCGTGCTCCGCGAGGTCGACGGTGTCGACCTCGTCGCGATCGCTGACCCGGGCGGCGACCCGCACGGCGTCGCGGGGAAGCTGGAGATCCTCCCCGACATCGACGCGCTGATCGCTGCGGGCATCGACATCGCGGTCGTCGCTGTCCCCACCCGGTTCCACGAGGATGCGGCGCTCAAGCTCGCCGCTGCCGGCGTGCACACCCTCGTGGAGAAGCCGATCGCGCACAGCCTCGAGGCAGGGCAGCGGATGGTCGACGCGTTCGCCGCAGCCGGCCTGATCGGAGCCGTCGGGCACATCGAGCGGTTCAACCCCGCCCTGCAGGAGCTGCGCCGCCGGTTGGCAGCCGGTGAGCTCGGCGCCGTCTACCAGGTCGCGACGCGCCGTCAGGGGCCGTTCCCTTCGCGCATCGCCGACGTCGGGGTGGCGAAGGACCTGGCATCGCACGACGTGGACCTGACCGCCTGGGTCGTGCAGAGCGACTACGACCAGATCTTCGCGCAGACCGCGTTCAAGTCCGGCCGCGAGCATGAGGACATGATCGTGATCACCGGACGCACGAAGTCGGGCGTGATCGTGAACAACATCGTGAACTGGCTCTCCCCGATGAAGGAGCGCGTCACTGTCGTGACGGGGGAGAAGGGGGCTTTCGTCGCAGATACGTCGACCGGCGACCTGACGTTCTACGCCAACGGGACGATCCCGTTGGAGTGGGAGTCGGTGTCGAGCTTCCGCGGCGTCTCCGAGGGAAACGTCACCCGCTATGCGTTCGCCAAGCGCGAGCCGCTGCGCGTCGAGCACGAGGCGTTCCGCGACGCGGTGCTCGGCGAGCCGACGGACGTGGTGACAATGGAGCAGGGGCAGCGTACGCTCGCGGTCGTCGAGGCCGCGTTGGAATCGGCTCGGGCCACAACGGCGCGGGCACTCTGATCCGCGCCGCGGGAGCAGGAAGACACAGGCGATGGTGAAGATTCTCAGCGTGGTCGGGGCACGGCCGCAGTTCGTCAAGCTGGCGCCGGTGGCGCATGCGATGGCCGGCCGCGCCGAACACATCGTGGTGCACACCGGACAGCACTACGACGAGCTGATGAGCGACGTCTTCTTCCGTGACCTGGGCATCCCGGCCCCCGACGTGAACCTCGCGATCGGCTCCGGCAATCACGGCGCGCAGACGGGGGCGATGCTCGAGGGCATCGAGGAGGTGCTCCTCGAGCGCAGGCCCGACTGGGTGCTGGTCTACGGCGACACGAACTCAACCCTGGCGGCGGCGGTCGCGGCGATCAAACTGCACATTCCCGTGGCACATCTGGAGGCCGGCCTCCGCTCGTTCAACAGGCGGATGCCCGAAGAGCACAACCGGGTGCTCACGGACCACGCCTCCGACCTCCTTCTGGCGCCGACGGCGGTCGCCGCCGACCATCTGCGCCACGAGGGGCTGGCAGACAAGAC
>JBASAE010000249.1:0-1525 GCA_049654285.1 Microbacterium sp. | reverse complement strand
CATCGGCCAGCTGACCATGCGCAACCTCGACATCGCCGACTCGCGCGCCCGCCTGGAGCAGTACGCCGGCCTCGGCCTGGTCGGCGGGGCCACCGGCGAGCTGGTCGGCCGGGTCACCGCCGGCGAGGCGGGCGAGATCGCCGGCTCGGTCGAGGAGGTCGACGAGATACTGGCGGACGCCGTGGACGCGGCGTCCGAGTCCGCCGCGTTCGACGCCGGCACCGACTGAGGTCTGGTTCAGAGGGGGGATGCCTGCGGGCATCCCCCCTCTGTCGTTCCGGACGTGTCCTGGCCCGACACATGCAGGGCCATCCGACGTCTGCAGGGCAACACGCCGGCAACTCACCCGCCAGCTGTGCTCTCGCCCTGCAGGCGTCGACCGGATGCGGGGAACACACGATACAACTTGCACGCATGTGTGCAGGTTAAGTACCCTGGACGCATGACCACCGCGCGTGCACCCCGCAGCGACGCCCGGGCGAACCGGGCGAGCATCCTCTCCGCAGCCCGGGAGACCCTCGCCGAGGACCCCTACGCCTCGGTCGACGTGATCGCACGCAGCGCCGGGCTGTCGCGCCGCACCCTGTACGGACACTTCGACGACCGCGAGGCGCTGATCCGCGAGCTCATCACCGCCGGCGCGCAGCGCTTCAACACGATCGCGACGCAGGTCGACGACGCCGACGCACGCATCGCGCTGGCTCGCATCGCCGCGCTGCTGTGGCGCGAAGCCGCGCACGTGCAGGTCGCCGCCGCCCTCGCCCTCGACGAGACGCACGTCGAGCAGACCGCGGAAGCGCTCGCCCCCCTGCGCCGCACGGTCGCCGCACTGGTACGCCGCGGCCAGGACGACGGGCTGTTCCGCACCGACATCGCCGCCCCCACGTTGGCCCGCCTCATCGAGGAGGTCGCGCGGACGGTCGTCGCCCGCACCGACGCCTCCTCACCCGAGGCCGCGTCGATCGCGGTGCGCACCCTGCTGAGCATCGCCGGGCTGTCCTGGCGCGAGGCGGACGCGCTCCTCCTCGCGCATCCCGACATCACGGAGACCGCCGCGTGACATCCACCCCCGCCCCCACAGCCTGGAGCGTCCTTCGCCGTGACCTCGGCCGCCTCGCCCGGGTCAGCAAGGCGTGGATCATCATCGTCGGGGTGATCGTCACACCGTCCCTCTACGCGTGGTTCAACATCGTCGCCTTCTGGGATCCGTACTCGAACACGCAACATGTCAGCGTGGCGATCGTCAACCAGGACGAGGGCGCCTCGTCGCCGCTCACCGGCGACATCGACGTGGGCGGCGAGCTGGTCGCGCAGCTCGAGGAGAACGATCAGCTCGGCTGGGAGTTCGTCTCAGAGGACGAGGCAATGGATGCCGTGCAGAGCGGGCGGAGCTACGCCGCGATCGTCATCCCCCCGGGCTTCAGCCGCGACCTCGTCAGCATCGCCACCGGCGACTTCACCCGGCCCGCCCTGAAGTACTACGTGAACGAGAAGGCGAACGCGATCGCCCCGAAGATCACCGACG
>JBASAE010000248.1:0-1647 GCA_049654285.1 Microbacterium sp. | reverse complement strand
GGATGCCCGATCTTCGTGCGGAAGGTGGGACTTGAACCCACACGCCCGAGGGCACAGGAACCTAAATCCTGCGTGTCTACCGATTTCACCACTCCCGCGCGGTGGTTCTCAGTGTATACAGCCGGTGGATCACCTCAGCGCGGTACGGCTGGTCGCGGTGGAGCGCAGCGGCACCCCCTCGGGCACGAAGGGCGAGAACAGCGGCGGCTGCCAGGTCACGCCGACCGTCACGCGTGCGGACACGCCATCGGGGGCGTCCGCCGCGAGCAGTCCGGCGTCGGGGTCCACGGCGACGACGACAGCCCTGGCGCGGTCGGCGACTCCGGCATCCGTCAGCTCGGCACGCGCCCCTTCCTCTTCGGCGACCAGCACGAAGCCGTCCGCACCGGCGAGGGCCGCCGCATCGGCCAGCGCGTCGAGCCGTTTCTGAGCGATGTGCAGATCGGTGGCGCAGACGCAGACGAACAGCACCGCGAGCGCGAGGAGCGCGTAGCCGAGGAGGAGCGGGAGGACGCTGCCCTCCTCATCCCCCGCCGCCGTGCGGATCGTGTGCGCCGCGCCCCTCATCCCGCACCCCAGCGCCGCGACACCTGCTGGGCGGCGGACGCCTCGATCGGGATCGCGGTGATCCTGTCGAGCCCACCCAGCGGCGGCACCAACGGCAGCGTCACCCGCGTGCGCACGGTGACCGTCACCACCGCTCCGGCTCGCGGGCACTCACCGCCGGCAGGTGCGCAGTCGAGGACGACGTCGACATCGTCCAGGCCGTACGCCTCCCGCACGCTCGCGAGCACGGCTTCCGCGCGGGCCGCCGCTGCTGCCGCATCCGGTGCCTGACCGATCGCCCGCGCCGTGTGGCGGGCGGCCGCCTCGGCGCCGAGAGTCTGCTCCTGGATGGTCCCGAGCGCGATCACCAGGTAGACCAGCGGGACCAGCAGCAGCACCCCGGCGGTGATGAGCTCCAGGGCAGCGGAGCCCTCCTCATCCGTCGCCCACTGTCTCCCTCGGCGCATGGGCCTCCACCTCCAGTCCGTACGGGACGCCTATCAGGCCGACCATCGGAAACGTCGTGCGCACCCGCACGACGACCGTCGGGTGCCCCAGCCGTTCGCTCTCGCCGATCACGATCTCCTCGGCGAAGGAGGCGCCGACCGCCCGGCCGATCACCTGCTCGGCGCGTGCCGCCCCTTCAGCGAGCGAGGTGTCGGCGAGGGCCGCGTGGTGCGCCCCCTCGACGGCGGCGTCGTGCACGACGTTGCGCACGTACACGACGAGCGCGAGCTGCAGCACGGCGAGCGTGAGCACGGTCAGGAGCATGCCGACGAGCACGAACTCGACAGGCGCCGATCCGCGGTCGTCGCCGCATGCCGTCCACCGTCTCACGGTCAACCGATGCCGGACACGCGTGCCAGGGCCTGCTCGAACAGGTTCACCAGCGCGGGCCCGGCGACCGCCCAGATCAGCACGACGAGCCCGGCCGTCATCAACGTCACCAAGACCCATCCGGGCACATCGCCCCGTTCGTCCTCGGCGATCTCACGCACCCGCGTCAGCCGGCTGAGACACCGGTTTCGAATCGTCGTCATCTTTCTCCCCCTCCGGTAACGACTCAGCCCAGGCCGAGCCGAAGTATGAACAGTCCTGGAT
>JBASAE010000247.1:0-2835 GCA_049654285.1 Microbacterium sp. | reverse complement strand
TGGCGTTCTGCTCGGCCTCACGCAGATGCTGCTTCGCGCGCGAGAGATCGGCATCGCCCGCACGGGCGGCGGTGCGCTCCGCGCTCGTGCGGGCCAGCTCGGCCCGGGCCATCCGCAACGCGGCGGTCTTCGCGACCGCATCTGACCGCGCCGCGGCGAGCTCCTGTTTCGCGGCGTCGAACCCGAGACGGCGGCGCCGGCCGCGCACGTGCGCGGTCACCGACACGACCCCGACCACGCCGACCAGGGCCGGTGCGATCCACCACAGTTCGAAGAGCACACTTTCATCGTAAGCCGATGTGTCGGGGATTCGGGGTGTCGATGTGTCAGACCAGCGTCTCCTGCCATGCGGCGTGCAGCTGCGCGAACTTGCCGGTCCCCTGGATGAGCGCCTCGGGGGTGTCGTCCTCGATGATGCGTCCGTGCTCCATCACGAGCACCCGGTCGGCGATCGCGACCGTCGACAGGCGGTGCGCGATGATGATCGCGGTGCGGTCGGCGAGCAGGGTCTGCAGGGCGTCCTGGATGAGCCGCTCCGAGGGGATGTCCAGCGAGGCGGTCGCCTCGTCGAGGATCAGCACCGCCGGGTCCGCGAGGAACGCGCGGGCGAACGAGAGGAGCTGACGCTGCCCCGCCGACACCCGGCCGCCGCGCTTGTTCACGTCCGTGTTGTACCCGTCCGGGAGCGCCTCGATGAAGGCATCCGCCCCCACCGCCTTCGCCGCCGCCCGGATCTCGTCGAGCGTGGCGTCCGGCTTCCCGAGCGCGATGTTGTCGGCCACCGTGCCGCTGAACAGGTACGCCTCCTGTGTGACCATCACGATCGCCCGGCGCAGGTCCTTGGGGTGCAGCAGCCGCAGATCCACGCCGTCCAGCGTGACCTGTCCGACCGTGGGGTCGTAGAACCGGGAGACGAGCTTGGCGAGGGTCGACTTGCCCGCACCGGTGGTGCCCACCAGCGCGACCGTCTGCCCCGCCGGGATGTCGAGCGTGAAGTCCGGCAGGATCGTCCTCTCGCCGTTGTAGCCGAAGGTGACGCCGTCGAAGCGGATCGCGCCGCGCGACTCCCACAGGTCGACCGGCTTGCGGGGATCCGGCACGGTCGGCACCTCGTCGAGCACGCCGGACACCTTCTCCAGTGCCGCCGTGGCCGACTGGTAGGAGTTCAGGAACATCGCGATGTCCTGCATCGGCGCGAAGAAGTTGCGCACGTACAGCACGGCCGACAGCAGCACGCCGATGCCGAGGGCGCCCGTGGAGACCCGGATGCCGCCCCACAGCACCACCAGGGCGGTGGTGAGCCCGGCGACCGCCATGAGCCCGGGCTCGAACGTGCCGAACAGCAGCATCGAGCGACGGTTCACGTCACGGTAGTCCCCGGCGAGCTTCTGGAAGGTCTCGTCGTTCTGCGGCTCCTTGCGGAACGACTTGACGGCGCGGATGCCGGTCATCGTCTCGACGAACTGCACGATCACCTTGGCGCTGATCACTCGCGATTCGCGGTAGACGATCTGCGAGCGGTTGTAGAACCATCGCATCAGCAGCAGCAGCGGCACGCCTGCGAGCAGGAGGATCAGCCCGGACTGCCAGTCGGCGATCACCAGCGCGATGAACGTGAACACGCCGAACAGCACGCCAGACACCAGGTTGTTCAGACCGCCGTCGAGCAGCTCCCGGATCGAGTCGAGGTCGCTGGTCTGCCGCGAGATGATGCGTCCCGAGGTGTACGACTCGTGGAACTCCAGGCTCAGCCTCTGGGTGTGCAGGAAGATGCGCTTGCGCAGGTCGAGCAGCACCGCCTGGGTGATGCGCGCGGCGACCACGACGTACCAGCCGATCAGCGCCGAGCCCACGAACCCGGTCAGCAGGTAGACGATGCCGATCACGAGGGCCGGCATCCAGTCCGCCCGGTCGAGCACGGCGGGCAGCGCCCGATCGAGGGCGACGCCGATGAGGATGGGCCCGGCGACCTGCAGCGCGGTCGAGATCACGAGCACGGTCGCCGCGAGGACGATCTGCGCGCGCAGCGGCGCGACGAGCGAGCCGAGCAGCCTCAGCGAGCGCTGTCGGATGGTGCGGCTCTCCTCGCGGGTGTAGTTCGAGCGGTCCTCGCCCTGGGTGCCTGCGATGGTCATGCCTGCACCTCCTCTTCATCGACGGCGGATGCCGGGACGGCATCGGGTTCGGATGCGGTCCCGGCCTCGGATGCCCGCGCCGCGACCGCGTCCACGATCACCGGGATGGTCCCGGTGCGGGCGGCCTGCTCGGCCTCGAGGCTCGAGATCACGTGCCGATAGTGTGAGCTGCTGCGCAGCAGCTCACTGTGCGTGCCGACCGCGGTGATGCGACCGGCCTCGAGCAGCGCGACCCGGTCGGCGAGCGCGACGGTCGAGGGCCGGTGCGCGACGATGAGCGCGGTGGTCTCGGCGAGCACATGCCGCAGCGCCTCCTCGACGAGCGCCTCGGTGTCGACGTCGAGTGCCGAGAGCGGGTCGTCGAGCACGAGGACCTTCGGGGCCGCCGCGACCGCGCGGGCCAGGGCGAGGCGCTGCCGCTGTCCGCCGGAGAGGCTCAGCCCCTCCTCGCCGATCACGGTCTCGGTGCCCTCGGGCAGCGCGGCGACGAAACCGGCCTGCGCGACGTCGAGTGCCTCACGCAGGACCCGCTCGCCCTCCTCGCCGTGCGGGTCGAGGTCGGCACGGCCGAGCAGCACGTTCTCGCGCACGGTCGCCGAGAACAGCGTCGCGTCCTCGAAGGCCATCGCGATGTGCCGGCGCAGCTCGGCGAGCGGCAGATCGCGCACGTCGACGCCGTCGAGCGTGACCCGTCCGCCGG
>JBASAE010000246.1:0-4198 GCA_049654285.1 Microbacterium sp. | reverse complement strand
GCTGAGCACCGGCCCCGCAGCTTCCGCCGTCGGAGACGGGGAGGCGGAGTCCGACGCGGTCGTGGGGGACGGCGTCGGCTCATCGGATGCCGCGGAGCAGCCGGTCAGGGTCAATGCCACGGCTGCGGCGGCGACGATCATCGGGGTCGTGCGCATGGAAGATCTTGCTCCTCGTGTCTGGACGAGCGGTTCGGCTCGTTCGGCGCGGGGGGAACGCCAGTCGTGCGTGCGGTCGCGGATCAGTTCGACATGAAGCCGACGAGCAGACCGCCGGTCACCTTCACCGCCAGGTTGTAGATGCCCGCGACGACCGCGCCGAGCACGGTGAACACGATGAGGTTCAGGATCGAGACGACGGCGGCGAACGCCATCACCTGCGGCAGCCCGATCAGCTCGGAGAGCGGGAACTTGCCGTCGGTGAACGCCGCGAGGATGTCATCCGCCTTCGCGATGATGTTCGTCGCCTGCAGCACCATGTAGATGAGGAAGAACGAGACCATCGTGACGATCGCGAGCGCCACCGCACCCAGGAAGGAGAGCTTCACGGCCGACCAGAAGTCGACGTACACCAGGCGCAGGCGCACCTGCTTCCCACCGGTCTTGCGGGTGGACTTCTTCGCGAGCTTGTCGGCTACCGTGCTCATGCGTCTTGGCTCTCTTCGGGGGTCGGGGACTCGGGGGCCTGGGTGTCAGACGCCTGGGTGTCAGGCAGCGGCCCGTCGCTCACCGCCTCGTCCTCTTCTTCTTCTGTCATCCCCCGCTCCGTGTTGCGGGCAATCGCGAGGATCCGGTCGTCATCGGTGGTGCGGGCGAACAGGACACCCATGGTGTCGCGGCCCTTGGCGGGCACCTCGGCCACGGCAGAGCGTACCACCTTGCCGCTGGACAGAACCACCAAGACCTCGTCGTCCTCCGCGACGATCAGACCGCCCGCGAGCACACCCCGGTCGTCGTTGAGCTTGGCGACCTTGATGCCCGTTCCGCCCCGCCCTTGCACGCGATACTCCTCGACGGCGGTGCGCTTCGCGTAGCCGCCGTCGGTCACCGTGAAGACGAACGAGTCCTCGTCGACGACGGATGCCGAGAGCAGGCTGTCGTCGCCCTTGAACTTCATGCCCCGCACGCCCTCGGTCGCCCGACCCATCGGACGCAGAGCCTCATCGGTCGCGTTGAAGCGCACCGACATGCCCTTCCGGCTGATCAGCAGGATGTCGTCCGTCGAGTCGACCAGCATCGCGCTGACCAGGGCGTCGCCCTCGCGCAACCGGATCGCGATGACACCGCCCTGGCGGTTGGTGTCGTAGTCGGTCAGGCGGGTCTTCTTGACCGTGCCGCCGGCGGTCGCGAGGGTCAGGTACTCCTTGGCCTCGTAGTCGCGGATCGCGAGCACCTGGGCGATGCTCTCATCGGGCTGCAGCGCGAGGAGGTTCGCGACGTGCTGGCCCTTGGCGTCCCGCCCGGCCTCGGGCACCTCATAGGTCTTGGTGCGGTACACCCGGCCCATGTCGGTGAAGAACAGCAGCCAGTGATGCGTGGTGGTGACGAAGAAGTGCTCGACCACGTCGTCGGCGCGCAGCTGTGCGCCCTTCACGCCCTTCCCGCCGCGGTGCTGCGAACGGTAGTTGTCGCTGCGCGTGCGCTTGACATACCCCTCGCGGGTGACGGTGACCACCATCTCCTCCTCGGGGATGAGGTCCTCCATCGACATGTCGCCGTCGAAGCCGTGCAGGATGTGCGTGCGGCGATCGTCGCCGAAGCGCTCGACGATCTCGGTGAGCTCGTCGTGGATGATGCCGCGCTGACGCGCCGGGGTCGCGAGGATCTCCTTGAAGTCGGCGATCTTGATCTCGAGCGCCTCCGCCTCGTCGAGGATCTTCTGCCGCTCCAGGGCCGCGAGGCGGCGCAGCTGCAGGGCGAGGATCTCGTTGGCCTGCGTCTCGTCCACATCGAGCAGCTTCTGCAGTCCCTCGTTCGCCTCTTCGGCGGTGGGGGAGCGGCGGATCAGCGCGATGACCTCGTCCAGCGCGTCCAGCGCCTTGAGGTAGCCCTCGAGGGTGTGCATCCGCGCTTCAGCCTTCGCCAGGCGGAACTGCGTGCGCCGCACGATCACGTCGATCTGGTGCTCGAGCCAGTTCGTGATGAACCCGTCGAGCGCGAGCGTGCGCGGCACGCCGTCGACGATCGCGAGCATGTTCGCGCCGAAGTTCTCCTGCAGCGCGGTGTGCTTGTACAGGTTGTTCAGCACGACCTTCGCGACCGCGTCGCGCTTGAGCACGACGACCAGACGCTGACCGGTGCGCTCGGAGGACTCGTCCCGGATGTCGGCGATACCCGAGATCTTGCCCTCGCGGGCCAGGTCACCGATCTTCACGGCGAGGTTGTCGGGGTTCACCTGGTACGGGAGCTCGGTGATCACCAGGCACGTGCGGCCCTGGATCTCCTCGACCTCCACCACCGCCCGCATCGTGATCGACCCGCGGCCGGTGCGGTACGCCTCCTGGATGCCCTTGGTGCCGAGGATCTGCGCCCCGGTCGGGAAGTCGGGGCCGGGCACCCGACGGATCAGGCCCTCCAGCAGCTCCTCGCGGGGGAGGCCGGGGTTGTCCAACGCCCACAGTGCCGCCTCGGACACCTCGCGCAGGTTGTGCGGCGGGATGTTCGTGGCCATGCCGACCGCGATGCCGATCGAGCCGTTGACCAGCAGGTTCGGGAACCGCGCCGGCAGCACGTCGGGCTCCTGCGTCTGCCCGTCGTAGTTGGGCGAGAAGTCGACGGTCTGCTCCTCGATGTCGCGCACCATCTCGAGCGCGAGCGGGGCCATCTTCGTCTCGGTGTACCGCGGAGCGGCGGCGCCCATGTTGCCGGGGGAGCCGAAGTTGCCCTGGCCGAGCGCGAGCGGGTAGCGCAGCGACCACGGCTGCACGAGGCGGACCAGGGTGTCGTAGATCGCCGAGTCGCCGTGCGGGTGGTACTGACCCATCACCTCGCCGACCACGCGGGCGCACTTCGAGAACGACTTGTCCGGGCGGTAGCCGCCGTCGTACATGCCGTAGATCACGCGGCGGTGCACGGGCTTGAGCCCGTCGCGCACGTCGGGGAGCGCGCGGCCCACGATGACGGCCATCGCATAGTCGAGATAGCTGTTCTGCATCTCGGTCTGCAGATCGACCTGGTCGATCCGGCCGTGGTTGTGATCCTGCTCGGGGCGTTCTTCGTCAGTCATGTGTTTCTTTCAGA
This sequence comes from Microbacterium sp., assembly GCA_049654285.1. Taxonomy (GTDB): domain Bacteria; phylum Actinomycetota; class Actinomycetes; order Actinomycetales; family Microbacteriaceae; genus Microbacterium. Next base: position 961 of record JBASAE010000246.1, on the reverse strand, counting down.
TCACCGGGTCATCGATCCAGACGAGATGCCTCAGATGTCGAGGAACCGGACGTCCTTGGCGTTGCGCTGGATGAAGGTGCGGCGCGACTCGACGTCCTCGCCCATCAGCACGCTGAAGATCTCGTCGGCCGCGGCCGCGTCGTCGATGGTCACCTGCCGCAGCGTGCGGGTGTTGTGATCCATCGTGGTCTCCCACAGCTCCTTGGCGTTCATCTCGCCCAGGCCCTTGTAGCGCTGGATGCCGGCGTCCTTCGGGATCCGCTTGCCGTTCGCCAGGCCGTCCTTCAGCAGCGCATCGCGCTCGGCGTCCGAGTAGACGTACTCGTGGGCCGAATTGGTCCACTTCAGTCGGTACAGCGGCGGCATCGCGAGGTACACGAAGCCGGCCTCGATCAGCCCGCGCATGTAGCGGAACAGCAGGGTCAGCAGCAGGGTGGTGATGTGCTGGCCGTCGACGTCGGCATCCGCCATCAGCACGATCTTGTGATACCGCGCCTTGGCGATGTCGAACTCCTCGCCGATGCCCGTGCCGAAGGCCTGGATCATCGCCTGGACCTCTTTGTTGCCCAGCGCCTTGTCGAGTCGGGCCCGCTCGACGTTGAGGATCTTGCCGCGCAGCGCGAGGATCGCCTGGGTGTGCGGATCGCGGCCCTGGACGGCCGAGCCGCCGGCCGAGTCGCCCTCGACGAGGAAGATCTCCGAGATCGAGGGATCCTTGCTGGTGCAGTCCTTGAGCTTGTCGGGCATCGCGGCCGATTCGAACACGCTCTTGCGCCGCGCGGTCTCTCGTGCCTTGCGGGCGGCGAGACGGGCGGTGGCGGCCTCGACCGCCTTCGTCACGACGTTCTTCGCCTGCTTCGGGTTGCGTTCGAACCAGTCGCCGAGCTGATCGTTCACGATCTTCTGCACGAACGCCTTCGCCTCGGTGTTGCCGAGCTTGGTCTTGGTCTGACCCTCGAAC
>JBASAE010000245.1:0-2136 GCA_049654285.1 Microbacterium sp. | reverse complement strand
CTGCGCATCCGCTCGGCGTGATCGCCGCGCACCCGCGCGAGCGCCGCCACGGCCTCCGGCGTGGCCGTGAGCACCCGCAGCCGCCCGTCGCGCTCATCGGGGCGCGACACCAGCAGCCCGACGTCCTCCAGCATCCGCACCTGACGGCTCACGACCGACTTGTCCATCTCGAAGCTGTCCACGAGCTGATGCGCGCTCGCGCTGCCCATCCGGGCGACGAACGCGAGCAGCTTGTAGCCCGCGGGCTGGAGCTCGGGATGGATCCGTGCGGCGGACTCCTTCCAGAGCGAGCGCGCTCGGGCGAAGATGAGGTTCAGCTGGCTCTGGAACTCCGCGAGCGCGTCGTCCACGTCCGCATCGGCCGCGGCCATGTCAGCGATCCCGCTCCTCACCGGAGACCTCGAGCACCCGCACCGGTCCGGACGCCGGGGCTGCGGCCGCCGACTCCGACGTGACGACACGGATCGAGCCGGTCGACGCGCCGACCTCGGCCTCGCCGACATCGATCATCGACTCCTCGGCCTGCTCGCGCAGCTGCTCCGCGGAGTTCTTCGTCGACAGCGGCTTGTTCCGGATGAACGCGATCGCGATGATGCCGATCACCGCCAGCGGCACCGCCACGAGGAACGCATCCGCGATCCCGTGGCCGTACGAGGCCTCGACGATCTGGCGGATCGCGTCCGGCAGATCGGACATCTTCGGGACGTCGCCCGACCCGAGTGCCTTCAGCGCATCGATCTCCTCGGGCGAGGCGGGCGTGAAGCCGGCGAAGCCGTCGGTCATGTACGCCTTGACGTTGACGGCCAGGATCGACCCCATGATGGTGACGCCGATGGTGCCCGCGATGGTGCGGAAGAAGTTCACACCCGCCGACGCGGCGCCCAGCTGCTGCGGAGGCGTGTCGTTCTGCACGATCAGGGTGAGGTTCTGCATGACCATGCCGAGGCCCGCGCCCAGCACGAACATGTAGGCGGCCACGAGCGCGAACGGGGTGTCGTACCGCAGGGTGGACATCAGGGTGACGCCGACGAGCGCGAGCACCGAGCCCAGCATCATCCAGCTCTTCCACTTGCCGAACCGGCTGACCAGCTGCCCGATGATGATCGATGCGCCCATCTGGCCGACGATCATCGGGATCGTCATCAGACCCGACTCGGTCGGCGTGGCCCCGCGGGCGAGCTGGAAGTACTGCGCGAGGAACACCGAGGTGGCGAACATCGAGACGCCGATCGCGATCGACGCGATCACCGAGAGCGTGAAGGTGCGTCCCAGGAACAGCGACATCGGGATGATCGGCTCCTTGACGAAGATCTCGACCAGCACGAACGCGAGCAGCACGACGCCCGAGCCAATGGCCAGCACGTAGCTCGTCGCGGAGTCCCAGTCGAACTGATCGCCGCCCATCGACACCCAGATCAACAGGCCCGAGACGCCGACGATGAGCAGCACGATGCCGAGGTAGTCGATCCGCACCGTGGCGGCCTGCGGCTTGGGCAGGTGCAGCGTGAACTGCAGCAGCAGGAGAGCGACGACGGCGAACGGCACGCCGACCCAGAAGTTGGAGCGCCAGCCCCAGACGTCGGTGAGGAACCCGCCCAGCAGCGGGCCGCCGATCGTGGCGAACGCCATGATGCCGCCGACGACGCCCATGTACTTGCCACGCTCGCGCGGCGAGATGATGAGGGCGACGGCCACCATGACCAACGACATGATGCCGCCGACGCCGAGGCCCTGCACGACGCGCGTCGCGATGAGCATGTTGATGTCGGTCGAGAAGCCGGCGATCACGGTGCCGACGGTGTAGAGGACCAGTGACAGCTGCACGAGCACCTTGCGGTCGAGCAGGTCGGCGAGCTTGCCCCAGACCGGGGTGGAGACCGCGGTGGCCAGCAGGCTCGCGGTGATGACCCAGGTGTACTGGGCCTGGGTTCCGCCGAGGTCGGCGACGATGACCGGGAGCGAGGTGGACACGACGGTGCCCGAGAGCACGGCGACGAACATGCCGACGATGAGGCCGGAGATCGCAGTGAAGACCTCGCGAGCCGAGCGCGTGGCGCCGGCGGAGGATGTCATGGAGCTCAAGGGTGGGATCTCTCCTGTACGAATAGTTGATCTGCGTCAACGATACACCGTTAG
>JBASAE010000244.1:0-4586 GCA_049654285.1 Microbacterium sp. | reverse complement strand
TGGAGGCGTCCGAGGCCGAACGCCAGGCCGAGGGGGCGCGCCTGTCGGCGCTGCGGGATCGGCTGATCGCGGGCATCCGCGGCGCGGTGCCACAGGCGGTGCTGCTGGGCGATCCGTCGGATCGGCTGCCGGGCAACGCGCACATCCTGTTCCCGGGGGCGGTGGGGGAGAGCCTGCTCTTCCTGCTCGACAGGGCGGGGATCGCGGCGTCCACCGGCTCGGCGTGCCAGGCCGGCGTCGCGGAACCCTCGCACGTCGTGATGGCGATGGGGCGTGGGGAGGCGGACGCTCGCAGCGTCCTGCGCTTCACGCTCGGACGCACCTCCGCCGACGCCGACGTGGACGCCGTGCTCGTCGCGATCGGCGACGCCTACGCCCGGGCGTGCGCCGCCCGTTGACACATCCTGCGAATCGATCCGCACGTCATCGCCACGGACGGGAATCGCTGCTCTGCGGCGACTCGCCGCCGCGAGAGTCATCCGCGCGCTCGGGCGACGGACGGGAATCGCTGCTCCGTGGGCATCCGAGGAGGACGTTCGGCCCGTGTCCGGCGGGCCGAACGTACACTAGGACGCATGCGTATCCTGGCCGCCATGAGCGGCGGCGTCGACTCCGCCGTCGCAGCCGCACGCGCGGTCGACGCCGGCCATGACGTCGTCGGCGTGCATCTCGCGCTCTCCCGCGCGGGCGGCACGCTGCGCACCGGCAGCCGCGGCTGCTGCACGATCGAGGACGCCATGGACGCCCGCCGCGCGGCCGACCTCCTCGGCATCCCGTTCTACGTCTGGGACTTCTCGGAACGGTTCCGCGATGACGTGATCGAGGACTTCATCTCGGAGTACAAGGCCGGGCGCACGCCCAACCCGTGCCTGCGCTGCAACGAGCGGATCAAGTTCGCAGCCCTCTTGGAGCGTGCGATCGAGCTCGGCTTCGATGCGGTCTGCACGGGGCACTACGCGACCTTGGTCGACGGGGCGGAGGGGCTCGAACTGCACCGGGCCTCCGATTCGGCGAAGGACCAGTCCTACGTGCTCGGCGTGCTGAACGCCGAGCAGCTCGCCCACACGTACTTCCCGCTCGGGAGCACGCCCTCGAAGGCGCTCGTGCGCGCCGAGGCCGAGGAGCGCGGTCTGAGCGTGGCGCAGAAGCCCGACAGCCATGACATCTGCTTCATCCCCGACGGCGACACCCGTGGCTGGCTGGCGGAGAAGGTCGGCACCGCCCCCGGGGAGATCGTGGATCGCAGCGGCGAGGTCGTCGGCGCGCACGAGGGCGCGCACGCGTTCACGGTCGGCCAGCGTCGCGGGCTGAAGCTCGGAGTGCCCGCTCCCGACGGCAAGCCGCGGTTCGTGCTCGAGGTGCGTCCGGTCACCAACACCGTCGTCGTCGGCCCGAAGGAGGCGCTGGCGATCGCCGAGATCTCGGGGGAGCGGTCCTCCTGGGCGGGCGCGGCGCCCGCGGCGCCCGAGTTCGGCTGCGAGGTGCAGATCCGCGCACATGCCGACCCGGTTCCCGCGACCGCGTTCGTGACGGATGCCGGCGTCCGCGTCGTCCCTGAGCACCCGCTCGACGGCGTCGCCCCGGGGCAGAGTGCCGTGCTCTACATCGGCACCCGGGTGCTCGGCCAGTTCACGATCGCCCACACGGTCTCCGCCGTCCCCGCGACGGCGGCATGACCTCGGACGCGGGGAGACATCGGAGAGGCTCCGACGCACCGGCGACCCGCCGTCGGGGCCGGTGCGATGACAGCGCCGTCCGCGCCGTGGACCGAGCGTGCGCACCGGAGCAGGGCTGAAGGTCGGGGGTCGCTCGTAGACTTGCGGGGTGCCGGAGAACATCTCGCTGCAAGACGCCCGCGCCGAGGCCGAGGAGCTGACCTCGCGCATCCTCGATGCGAAGGACGCCTATTACGGGCGGGACACCTCGCTCGTCGACGATGCCACCTACGACGCCTGGATGCGGCGGCTGGAGGAGCTGGAACGCCTCCATCCCGAGCTGCAGGGCCAGGACTCGCCGACACAGACCGTCGGCGCCGCGGAGTCGACTGGACTCGACACGATCGAGCACGCGGAGCGGATGCTCAGCCTCGACAACGTCTTCTCCCTCGAGGAGCTGCGCGACTGGGCCACGAAGACCCAGGCCGCCGCCGGTCGGGACGTCGCCTGGCTCACCGAGCTGAAGATCGACGGTCTGGCGATCAGCCTGCGCTACGAGCACGGTGTGCTGACCTCCGCCGCGACCCGTGGCGACGGACGGGTGGGCGAGATCGTCACCGAGAACGCGTTGCGGCTCGCCGACATCCCCGAGCGGTTGTCCGGCAGCGAGCATCCGCCGATCGTCGAGGTGCGCGGCGAGGTGTTCATCCCCGTCGCCGCATTCGAACGCCTGAACGCCGCGCAGGCGGAGTTCCGCGAGCGCGCCTACTCCGACGCCCTGGCACGCTGGGAGGCGCGTTCCGGCGCGAAGAAGCCCTTCGACGAGGAGAAGGCCCGTACCGCTGCCGCGCGGCGCTTCCCGTCGTTCGCGAACCCGCGGAACGCGGCCAGCGGCGGTCTGCGCCAGCAGCTCGACAAGAAAGAGGGGCTGGAGCTCGAGGCGGGTCTCCTGCGCACCGAGTCCCTCTCGCTCTACGTGCACGGCATCGGCGCCTGGCCCGACCCGCCGGTCGCCGCGCAGAGCGAGGTCTACGACGTGCTGTCCCGGTGGGGGTTGCCGACCAGCCCGCACACCAAGGTCTGCCACTCGATCTCGGAGGTCGACGACTTCGTCGCCTACTTCGGCGAGCACCGGCATGACATCGAGCATGAGCTGGACGGCATCGTGGTCAAGGTCGACGAGCTCGACCTGCACGCCGAACTCGGCCAGACCAGCCGTGCGCCGCGCTGGGCCATCGCCTACAAGTACCCGCCGGAGGAAGTGCAGACGAGACTGCTCGACATCGTCGTCTCGGTCGGTCGCACCGGACGCGCCACGCCGTTCGCGGTGATGGCTCCCGCCCACGTCGCGGGATCCGTCGTGCGGCAGGCGACCCTGCACAACAAGGACGTCGTGAAGGCCAAGGGCGTGCTCATCGGCGACACCGTCGTGCTGCGCAAGGCCGGCGACGTCATCCCCGAGGTGCTGGGGCCGGTGGTCGAGAAGCGCGACGGCACCGAGCGCGAGTTCGTCATGCCGGTGGGATGCCCGGAGTGCGGCTCGACCCTCGCGCCAGCCAAGGAGGGCGACGTCGACCTGCGCTGCCCGAACACCCGGTCCTGCCCGGCGCAGGTGCGCGGCCGCGTCGAGCACATCGGCTCGCGCGGAGCGCTCGACATCGAGGTGCTGGGCGAGGTGACGGCCGCCGCGCTCACCCAGGCGGAGCCGCCGGCGGTCGCGCCGCTGGACACCGAGGCCGGGCTGTTCTCACTCGTGCTGGATGACCTCGTGCCGATCTCCGTCGTCGTGCGCGACGCAGAGACGGGCGAGCCGAAGGTCGATGAGGAGACCGGGGAGCCCGTGCGGCGTGCACCGTTCCAGAAGCTCGGTCCGGCACAGTATCCGCCGGGAACGGAGGGGATGGACGCCGCGGAGCGCCGCCGCCTCGGCATCCGCAAGGACCACCGCGAGGTGCTGCCGTCCGAGGCCGCCGTCAAGCTGCTGGCCGAGCTCGAGAAGGCCAAGACCAAGGAGCTGTGGCGCCTGCTCGTCTCGCTCAACATCCGGCACGTCGGCCCGGTCGCGGCCCGCGCCCTCGCCCAGTGGTTCGGCTCGCTCGACGCGATCCGCGCGGCGAGCCGTGACGAGCTCGCCGCCGTGGAGGGCGTCGGCGGCATCATCGCCGACTCGCTGCTGAGCTGGTTCGAGGTCGACTGGCATCAGGACATCGTCCGCCAGTGGGCGGATGCGGGTGTGCGGTGGGCCACCCCCGGGCATCCCGGCCCCGGTGCAGCCGTCACCGCGGGAGGCGTGCTCGACGGGCTCACCGTGGTCGCCACCGGGACGCTCGACGGATACACCCGCGACGGCGCCCAGGAGGCGATCATCCAGGCCGGCGGCAAGGCGGCCTCCTCGGTCTCGAAGAAGACCGACTTCGTCGCCGCCGGCCCGGGAGCAGGCTCCAAGCTCGCGAAGGCCGAGGAACTCGGCATCCGGATCCTCGATGCCGCCCAGTTCCATCTCCTGGTGACCGAGGGGCCGGATGCCTTGGACGCGGGGTCGGACGAGGCGGGGGAAGACTCATGACCGCGTCGCCCGAAGGGCGGCGCGGGGCCCATGGCCGCTGACCTGCTCCCGACGTTCATCGGCGTCGGGATCCTGGTCGGCGTCGCCACCGCGGCGCTGCTGCTGTTCCGGGTGCAGGGCTCCTGGGCACCGGCCGCCGCGATCGCGCGTGGCGTGGTGCAGCTGGCGGTCATCAGCCTGATCCTCGGCGGGATCATCGCGAGCCCGCTCTGGATCGGGGTGGCGCTGCTGGTCATGCTCACGGTCGCGGTCTCGGTGGCCACACGCCGGATCGGCTGGAGCGCGCGTTCGGCGCTGGTCATGTCGACCTCCATCGCGGCCGGCGTCGGCGTCGCCGCGGCCGCGGTGTTCGGCTCGGGTGCGCT
>JBASAE010000243.1:0-4871 GCA_049654285.1 Microbacterium sp. | reverse complement strand
CCGCCAGGAGCACGAGGGCGATCAGCGACGTCCACAGGGCGTTCACCGGATCGTGCGTGAACCCGTACGACGGGCCCACCCCGCGCAGGAACAGCGGCAGATCAGGGGTCATCGCCCCGACCGCGATCGCCGCCGGCACCAGCGGCGATCGCACGAACGGCAGGGCGACGATCGCATGACTCGGCGTGAACGGCATGCCACGACGCTATCCGGCCCTTCCCGGGAGACCGCCGGATGACACCGCGGGGCATCCCGCCCTGTCGCATGGGACACTCCGCGGCCGGCCGTCGGCCTGGGCTCACACGGAACACGACGCCGGCGAGCGGTTCTCCGAGGGGTGGCCTCAGGCCGGGAAGAGGCCCGCGAGGGTCTTCTTGCCGCGACGCAGCACCGAGACGCCCCCGGGCAGCGAGCCCCGGACGGTGGCGTCGTCGCTCTCGACGCGCATGCCGTCGACCGAGACGCCTCCCTGCGCGATCGCGCGACGCGCCTCGGAGACGCTGGAGACGAGCCCCGTCAGGACGAGCGCGTCGACCACCGTCGACCCGGCGGCGACCGTGGCGTTCGGCAGCTCGTCCAGCGCGCTGCGCAGCGTCGCCGCGTCGAGCGCCGCGAGGTCGCCACGGCCGAACAGCGCCTCGGAGGCCGCGATCACGGCCGCTGTGGCATCCACGCCGTGCACGGTCGCGACGACCTCGAGCGCCAGGCGCTTCTGCGCGGCACGACGGAACGGCTCGGTCTCGACCAGCTGCGCGTACTCCTCGATCTCGGCGCGGGTGAGGAAGGTGAAGACCTTCAGCCGTTCGATCACGTCGGCGTCCGCCGTGCCCAGCCAGAACTGGTACATCCGGTACGGGCTGCACATCTCGGCGTCCAGCCAGATCGCGTTGCCCTCGCTCTTCCCGAACTTGGTGCCGTCGCTGTTCGTGATCAGCGGCGTGCCGATCGCGTGCGCGGAGACACCCTCGACACGGTGGATGAGATCGGTCCCGCTGGTGAGGTTGCCCCACTGGTCCGACCCGCCGGTCTGCAGCACGCAGTCGTACTGCCGGTACAGCTCGAGGAAGTCCATCCCCTGCAGGATCTGGTAGCTGAACTCCGTGTAGCTGATGCCGGCATCGGAGTTCAGCCGCGCGGCGACCGCGTCCTTCTTCAGCATCGTGCCGACGCGGTAGTGCTTGCCGATCTCACGCAGGAAGTCGATCGCGGACAGCGGCGCCGTCCAGTCGAGGTTGTTCACGATGCGGGCGGCGTTGTCCCCCTCGAAGCTGAGGAACCGCTCGACCTGGGCGCGCAGCCGCCCCACCCACTCCTCGACGGTCTCCCGGGTGTTCAGCGTGCGCTCGGCCGTCGGACGCGGATCGCCGATCAGGCCGGTCGATCCCCCGACCAGACCGAGCGGCTTGTGCCCGGCGAGCTGGATGCGGCGCAGGGTGAGCAGCTGCACGAGATTGCCCAGGTGCAGGCTGGGGGCCGTCGGGTCGAAGCCGCAGTAATACGTGATCGGGTCCCCGGCGAGAAGGGCGCGCAGCGCCTCCTGATCGGTGGACACGTGGACGAGGCCGCGCCACAGCAGCTCGTCCCACACGTTCTCGAACGTGGGGTCGAGGGCCACCGGCGCCGTCGTCAGAGCGGTTTCAGACACGCGCACCAGGTTATCAGCGGCGGGCTCAGACGTTCGCGGCCCACCACACCAGCAGTGCGCCGCCGAGCGCCATCGCCCAGCTCACCAGACTGCCGACCAGGAAGTACTCCGCCCGGGCACCGGTCTCGCCGTCCTTGGATATCTCCGGGAACCGCACGATGCCCTTCGCCGCGAGCAGGGCCGCCAGCAGCGAATACGCCGGGACCAGCATGAGCAGGAACGCCAGCACGCGCTCGAGCGGCCCGATCAGACGGCCGCCCTTGAAGCCGCCCTCGGTCGGAGACGGCTTCCAGGTGTGCTCACCGGCGAGCGCGGCCCGCACCACGACGTTCCCGGACTCGAGCAGGAAGACCAGCACGCCCAGCACCAGGATCGCGAGGTCGAGCGAGACCGGGCCGAACGGTGACTCCAACGCGAGCCCGCCCGGATGCCGGTCGCCGAGCGCGACGACCGCGACGACGGACGCCCCGCCGAGCGCGACGGCGGGCCAGAACCCGGCGCGCGAGCCGTCCGTCATGGTGAGCAGCCACACCGCTCCGCCGGCGATCGCGACGAGCATGAGGAACACGGCGTCGCCCACGGCGGCGACCGCGACCAGCACGGCGAGGGTGATGAGATATCCGATCCAGCGCCGGGACCGCGGCACGAACTGGCGCACCAGGTCGACGGCGCCGATCGTGAGCAGCAGGAGGCCGGCGAGCATCATGACGCCGCTCCCCGTCGCCGCTCGAACTGTGCGAGCTGCTCGATCCCGGCGAGCAGGGCGATCGCCCCCGAGCCACGCAGCGCCTTGGAGACGCTCGGCTGGGTGATGCCCTCCTGCGCGGCGAGCTCGCGCTGCGACCGCCCCTCCAGACGCCCCAGCGTCAGCCTCCGTTCGCGCGCGCTCATCCGCGCGAGAGCGTCGTCGCGCAGCAGCAGATAGGCGTTGGATGCGGCGATCGTCGAGGTCATGACCTCATCCTGCTCCAGGGCACCGACAATCCAGGTGCGGATGCCCGGCATGCCCCGCTGCCGCTCCTGCACGATCTCGATCGCCTCGCGTGCCGCGTACCACCCGGTGCCGTCGGACAGCTCGCCGTGCGCGGAGGCGAACGCGCGCACGTCGCCGACGCCGACGCCGAACCGGAACTCCAATCCCTCCGGCAGGGAGAGCTGCAGGAGGAGCAGCGAGAGCAGGGCATCGTCGAGGCGGGCGTACACGCCCTGCTGCTCGTCTCCGAACGTCGGGCGGAGCGGCTGGACGGCCAGCGGATGCTGCTTCTCGACGCGCGCGATCGTGTCGTCGAACAGCCGCTGCGCCTCGGAGCGGTCCTCCAGGCGGCGCGATCCGACGATGTCTGCGATCACTGCGATGACCATGAGACAACCCTAGCACGCATATTTCGGATATATGCATTATTCGGCTATATCTGGAGATGATTCCCCGGGCGGTTATCCCCGGATGCGGACGAGGTCAGAGTCCGAGGGCGTGTATCGCCGCCTGGGCCCGGGCGACCAGCTCGGCCCGCTGCTCGGCGACCCGCACGGGGGCCGTGCCGCCGACACCGGCACGGGAGGCAACGGATCCCTCGATCGAGAGCACCTCACGCACCTGGGGGGTCAGCTCGGCCGACACCGAGGCGAGCATCTCGTCCGAGGCGTCCTCCAGCCCGATCCCGCGCTCCTCGCAGGCCCGCACCAGGGCGCCTGAGATCTCGTGCGCGTCGCGGAACGGGACCCGGCGCTTGACCAACCACTCGGCCACGTCGGTCGCCAGGGAGAATCCCTGTGGTGCGAGCTCCGCCATCCGCCCGGTGTCGAACCGCATCGTGGCGATCATGCCGGCGAACGCGGGCAGCACGACCTCGAGGGTCGCGACCGAGTCGAAGACCGGCTCCTTGTCCTCCTGCAGATCGCGGTTGTACGCCAGCGGCAGGCCCTTGAGCGTCGCGAGCAGGCCGGACAGATTGCCGATCAGGCGTCCCGACTTGCCGCGCGTGAGCTCGGCGATGTCGGGGTTCTTCTTCTGCGGCATGATGCTCGACCCCGTCGAGTACCCGTCGTCGAGGGTGACGAAGCCGAACTCGCGGGTGTTCCAGAGGATGATCTCCTCAGAGAGGCGCGACAGGTCGATCCCGGTCATCGCGGCGATGAACGCGAACTCCGCGACCACGTCACGGGCGGCCGTGCCGTCGAGCGAGTTCTCCGCCGGACGGTCCAGCCCCAGCTCACGGGCCACGAGTGCCGGGTCGAGCCCCAGCGTCGAGCCGGCCAGCGCTCCCCCGCCGTAGGGCGAGACGCCGGCGCGACGCCGCCAGTCGACCAGGCGCTCCAGCTCGCGCACCAGCGGCCAGGCGTGCGCCTGCAGATGGTGGGCCAGCAGCACCGGCTGCGCGTGCTGCAGGTGCGTGCGGCCGGGGAGGATCGCATCCGGATGCGCCTCGGCCTGCGCGACGAGCGCGTCGATCACCCGCAACAGGTCGCGGGCGATCACCCCGGCGTGGTCGATGAGATACATCCGCACCAGCGTCGCGATCTGGTCGTTCCGGCTGCGGCCGGCGCGCAGCCGCCCTCCCAGCTCGGGCCCGACCTCGGCGATGAGCGCCTTCTCCAGCGCGCCGTGCACGTCCTCGTCGCCCGGGTCGGGCAGCAGCTCGCCCGCCGCGTACTTCGCCAGAAGCGCGTCGAGTCCGGCGTGCATGCCGGCGGCCTCCTCGGCCGACAGGTATCCCGCGGCCTCCAGCGCGGTCGCGTGCGCGTGCGAACCGGCGATGTCATAGGGCGCGAGGATCCAGTCGAAGTGCGTCGACCGGCTCAGCTCGGCGAGCTCGGGCGAGGGCCCGCCGGCGAAGCGCGCCCCCCAGAGCGCGCCGTCATTCGTGCCGTGCGCGCCGCTCACCGGGCATCCTGCCTGTCCAGCAGCCACACCAGCAGCGCCTTCTGCGCGTGCAGCCGGTTCTCGGCCTCGTCCCACACCACGCTCTGCGGTCCGTCGATCACCTCGGAGTCCACCTCGTAGCCGCGGTCGGCCGGCAGGCAGTGGATGAAGATCGCCGCGGGGTCCGCGAGGGCCATGATCTCGGTGGTCACCTTGTAGCCGCCGAGGTCGCGGAGGCGTTCGATCTTCTCCTCCTCCTTGCCCATCGACACCCAGGTGTCGGTGACCACGACGTCGGCGCCGAGCGCCGCCTCGCGCGTGTCGGTGAGCAGCGTCACCGAGCCGCCCGTCTCGGCGGCCCTGCGC
>JBASAE010000242.1:0-4504 GCA_049654285.1 Microbacterium sp. | reverse complement strand
GGTGCGGTCGATCAGCCTCCCCCAGACGCCGGTTCCGGGCGTCCGCTCGCCGAACGCCTCCGCCCCGTGCTTCGCGATGAACGTGCGCTTCGCCGCGCCCGAGTGGAACGCGCGCTGCACCCGGATCTCCGTGGTCACCGCGGCGATGTGGTGCGGGGTCTCCAGCTCGGGCGCGAGCACCACCTCGGCGCCGAGGCGCGAGAGCCGGTACCCCCAGTCCACGTCCTCCCAGCCGTAGGCGCGGTAGTCGGCGTCGTACCCGCCGACGGCGTCGTACGTCCCACGGGTCACCGACACGTTGCCGCACCAGTACCGCCAGCGTCGGTCCGCCGGCTGCGCATACGCCTCGGCCCGGAAGCGTCCGTCGCGCTCGTTCCCGTAGGCGCGCGCGTAGGCCGTCGCCGGATACGCGTTCCGCACCAGTCCGATGACGCCGGTCGGCCCCGTCGTGTGCCGTGCGACGTGGGCCGCGATGTAGTCCGGGCCGGGTCGCAGGTCGTCGTCGCAGCGGATCAGCACCTCACCCTGTGCCTCGGCGAACCCGGCGTTCAGCGCCGTCGAGCGCCCACGGTTCTCCGGGAACACGATCGCCCGCACGGGCAGGTCGGTGGCGGCGTCGGCGACGACCCGGGCCGAGTCGTCGACGTCGCCGTCGAGCACGACGATCGCCTCCCAGTCGCTCGCCGTCTGCGCGCGCAACGCGGCGAACAGCCGCGGCAGCCGCCCCGCCCCACCCCGCGACGGGACGACGATGCTGGCGCGGAGGCCCTCGGTCACAACCACTTCTCCAGGCGGTCGAGCGCGGTCCAGAAGCCCGCGCCGCGGTCGACGTGACCCTGCCAGATCTCGGGGATGAACGGGATGCCCGGTGCCAGGGCATCCAGCTGTGCGGCGAACGCCGGCCAGTCGATGTCCCCCTCGCCGACCTGCACGCCCTCGCCGTCGACGCCGGTGGCGTCCACCAGATGCAGGTGGATCGTGTGCGGGGCCAGCAGGTCGACGGCCTCGCTGAACGCCATGCCCAGCCAGGTGGTCGCCAGCTTGGTGTGCGAGGCGTCGAAGCAGAGCGCGGTGCCGGTCTCGCGGGCGAACGCGGCGGTGTCGCGCGGGTCGACGAACAGGTTGTGGAACTGCTGCCCGCCCATCAGCCACGGGTACGGCGGCAGGGTCTGCGCGGCGATCCGCACCCCGTCGGCGTCCAGCCGGCCGAGCGCGTCGGCGATCCGCTCGTACCGCGGCGGACGCGCGGATGCGGGCAGGTGCCCGTCCTTCGTGAACCCGCCCATCGTCACCACCATGATCGGGTCCTCATCGGCCGCGAACCACTGCCGCAGCCTGCGCGTCACGTCGATGGTGCGCTGCACCTCGCGGATCGACCGTTCCCAGACGTCCGCATCGGACGATGCGAGATCCACCAGGAAGTCCCCCGCGAACAGGTCGGGCAGGTGCGTGGTGAACCCGATCGGCAGGCGCTCCGGGAACACGGTCGCGGGGTCGATGTCGAGGTCTTTGTAGGAGAAGTGGAACTCCAGGAAATCGGGGTTCGACTGCGTCAGCAGATCCGCGGCGTCGTGGTGTCGCACGGGCAGCCCCCACGGCCGGCGGAACGCGAACGGACGCCCCACCGGGGCGGCGTCCCGCAGGTCGCCGTCGAAGAAGAAGTCGCCCTCGGCCATCTCGCGCGCGAGCGTGCGTCCGAGCAGCTGCGGCAGCAGGTTGGGCTGCAGCCCGCGACCGGGGCTCTTCACGGCGACGTCGGCGGCTGTCAGCACGGCCCCCGGCGACAGCGCACGGGCCGCCACCAGCGACTTGGCCAGCGTCACCCGGTTCATCTGCTCGCCGGTCGACACCGTGCGCGCCGCGCCCGATCCGAGCGACAGCTCGATGTCCCGGATCTGCTCGACCATCGTGCGGAACTCGTCGGGCAGCAGTGACACGGTGTGGTCGTTGCCCTCCATCGAGCGGTCTACCGTGAAGTGCTTCTCGACGATACGGGCGCCCCGCGCCACCGCCGCCACCGGGACGTGCCAGCCGCGCTCGTGCCCGGAGTACCCCACCACGCACTGCCCGATCTCGGCCAGCCGGTCGAGGTAGGCGAGGTTGAGGTCCTTGTACGGCGCCGGGTACGTCGACTGGCAGTGCAGCAGGGCGAACGGCGCGCCCTGCCCGCGCAGCAGCCCGACCGTCTCGACGATCTCGCTCTCGCGCGACATACCGGTGCTCAGCACCAGCGGCAGGCCGCGGCCCGCGGCATCCGCGATCAGCTCATGGTTGGTGAGGGCGGCCGAGGCGATCTTCAGCGCCGGGATGCCGTACTCGGCGAGCGCCTGCACGCTGGGCGCATCCCACGGTGTGCACATCACGTCGATCCCGGCGTCCTTCGCGTGGTCGAACACCTCGAACAGTCTCTCGGCGGGCAGCGAGAACCGGCGCAGGAGGTCCAGCGTGTACTGCACGCCGAGGTCCTCGCCGCCGGTCGCGGCGCCACGCTGACGGTAGAGGGCGTCCATGTCGCGCAGCTGGAACTTCACCGCATCGGCGTCCGCCTCGACGGCGAGGTCCACGAGCCTCTTGGCGAGGTCGACCGATCCGTTGTGGTTGTTGCCGACCTCGGCGATCACGAACGCCGGATGCCCCTCGCCGATCTCGTGCGATCCGATGCGCAGTGTGCCCGGCTCGTCGACGGCGACCGCCCACAGGTGGCCGCGGTCGTCGACCATCGGCACGTGGTGCACGCCGTCGCGCCCGAGCAGCGGGGCGATCTCGGCGACCGTCGCGTCGCGTGGCACGGTGCGCACGTGCGGGTTGGCGACGGCCTGGCAGGGGACGTCGAGGGACGCCGTCGGGTGGGCGATCAGCCAGCGGCGGAAGTCGCCGTCCGACAGCGATCCCTGCAGGATGCCGTGCTCGTCGACGCAGAACACGATGCGCTGCTTGTTGGCGTTGATCTTGCCGAGCCCCGTCAGGATCGGGTCCTCGGCGAAGACGATGTACGGTGCGAGCTCGCGATCGATGATCATGCGTCGAGTCCCCCATTCGAGCGCAGGTCGCCCAGCACCTGCTCAGCGATCCTCAGATCGACCAGCGTATCGATGTCGATGCCCTCGGCCTCGTCCATCACGAACAGGCCGACCCGTCCGCCGATGCGGTTGTCGTGCTGCTCGTAGACGCGGGTGCGGGTGAGGTAGAGCGAGCCGGTCTCCTTGTAGAAGTAGTCGTCCCCACGGAGGGTCTGCCGCAGAGGACGGTGCGCGGGGTCGTACTCGGCCGTCGCGGATGCCCCGGATGCCTGCGGCGGATGCCAGAAGAACGGCGTCTGCGGCACGACGCCGACCAGGCTGTCGACGCCGGTCTCGACGAACTCGCGGACGGCACGGTCGAGGGTGCCCGGCAGCCGCACCGGTGAGGTCGCCTGCAGCAACAGGACCGCATCGGGCCGGCGCCCCTCGGCGACCCGATGCGCGATCGCGTGCTGCACGACGGGCTCGGTCGGCGTGGTGTCCTGCGCGAGCTCGGCGGGACGCAGGAACGGCACGTCGGCCCCGGCGTCGCGGGCGATCCCGGCGAGCTGTTCGTCGTCGGTCGAGACCAGGACGTCGAGGCCCACAGCGGCGGCGAGCGCCTGCTCGACGGTCCACGCCACCAGGGGCTTGCCGGCGACCGGGCGGGCGTTCTTGCCGGGCACGCCCTTCGATCCGCCGCGCACCGGGATCACGCACAGGATGTTCATCGTCCTCCTCCGGCGATGGCGAGCACGGACGCCGCGACGGCGGCGGCCGGCTCAGCAGCGGGCTGGTCGGGCGCGGGGGTCGGGTCGCCGCCCCAGAGCCGCAGGTCGTAGCGTTCCCAGAACTCCTGCACCCAGGCGGGCGGACGCACGCAGGTGACCCAGGACGGGATGCCTGCGGCCGCGGCCTCGAGCACGCCGGTCGAGAAGATCGACACGACCGGCCGGCGTTCCGTGAGCAGCGGTCCGGGCGGCGCGAAGCGGATGCCGCGGCGCCGCCACAGCGCGTGCTGCAGGCGGGAGACGCGATCGGTCTCGGCCGGGTGCGGACGGTACTCGGCGCCGTACGCCCGGCAGAAGGCGGTGGCGGTCGCGGCGCTGATGCGACGCGGGAGCTCCGCGCCGTGGAGCTGGCCGAGGAACACCGGGGTCTCCTCCCCGGCGGCTGGGCGAGCGACCGGTGGAACGAGATCCGGTGCGTCCCCCGGGTGCGCCGCGTTCCAGAGCAGCTGGCTGCCGACCACCGCGGTCGTCACGTCTCCCCGCCCGGAGCGCCAGAACTCGGCATCCGCTGAGGAGAAGGCGAGCAGGTGCGCGCCGGGGGCGAGCGGTGGCATGAACGGCGTCAGCAGCCCGTGCTGCACCACGACGTACGTCGCGCCGACCGCCCGCGACCACCGGTAGGCGGCGTTCCCGACCGGCAGGAAGTGCCCCGCGGACACCACGGCACGCACGCCCCGCAGCACCGCAGGCGCCGAAGCGGCGTCCGGGACGGCC
>JBASAE010000241.1:0-3428 GCA_049654285.1 Microbacterium sp. | reverse complement strand
GGCACCGCGGCATGGACGCGGCCGCGGCCGTCGGAACGACGGCTCTTGCTCCCGCATCGGGCGTCATCGCGTTTCGCGGCACCGTCGCCGACCGACCGCTGATCACCATCGATCACGGCGACGGGCTGGTCATCACGCTCGAGCCGGTGGCGTCGGCCCTGTCTCCCGGGGAGGCCGTCGCGGCCGGGCAGCCGATCGGCACGGTCGCCACCGGCGGCCATGTCCGCCCCGGCACGGTGCATGTCGGCATCCGCGCAGGCGACGGCTACCTCGACCCGCGCCCGTTCTTCGCCGCCCCGCCGCGCGCGGTGCTCTACCCCTGCTGCGCGGCGCTCTCGTGAGGTGCCCGACTGCGATGGCTCTCGCGTCCGATCCGTTCTCGATCTCCAGGAGGGGCTTCAACCCCCGGGGCGAGCTCGACGCCTCCGGATCGCGGACGGATCTGCGCGTCGGCGGGCGCCACGCCGGTGCGTCCCCCGCTGACCGCTGCAGACCCTGTCGCCGACCGCCGGGGTCGCTCGCGGGCGGGTGCTCAGGCGCGCGGATGTGCGAGCCGATAGGCGGCGGCGAGGCGCTCGGACGAGACATGGGTGTAGATCTGCGTCGTGCCGAGACTCGCGTGCCCGAGGATCTCCTGCACGGCGCGCAGATCGGCGCCGCCGTCCAGGAGATGCGTGGCGGCGGTGTGTCGCAGGGCATGCGGTCCGATGGTCTCCGCCCCGACGACCGGGGCGAGCACCCTCGCGACCAGCGCGTACACCGTGCGCGGCCCGATCCTGGCCCCGCGCGCTCCGAGGAACAGGGCGGAGGACGGGGTCTCCGTCCTCGCCAGGAGCGCCGGCCTGCCTCTGACCAGCTGAGCGGCGATCGCATCGCGAGCGGGCACGCCGAACGGCACCACGCGCTCCTTCGACCCCTTGCCGAGGACTCTCGCCGTGCCGCGGTCGAGGTCCACGTCGTCGACGTCGAGACCGCACAGCTCGGAGACGCGCATCCCGGACCCGTACAGCAGCTCGAGAACGGCGTGATCCCGGAGCGCCAGCGGATCCCCGCCGGCCGCGGCCGACCGTTCCGCATCGAGCAGCTCACGCATCCCGTCCTTCGAGGCGACGACGGGCAGTGTGCGTGACCGCTGCGGTGTGACCAGCCGCAGGCTGGGATCGACGACGATGTGCTCCTCATCCTTCGCCCAGCCGAAGAACGAGCGCGCCGCAGCAGCCCGGCGGGCGAGCGTCGTCCGCGCATCGCCGCGCTGCGTGGCCTGCCAGAGCCACTCCCGCAGCAGTTCGAGATCGATCTCCGCGAGTCCGCGGTCACCGACGATCCGCCCCAGGTCCGCGAGATCCGACCGATAGGCGCGCACGGTCGCCGGCGACAGCCGTCGCACCCGCTCCAGGTGCACGGCGAAGGCCCGCACTGCGTCGTCATACCGCACTCCCCCAGTCTGACGGCGCGACGTCGGCGTCGCCTGCCGCCGCGCCGCTCCGATGCCGTAGCGGCAGGGCGGTGCCGCGGGAGTCAGCGCAGCCGGATCCAGCCGGGATCCCGCCGGGTCACGACGCCCTCGAGGTCGAGCATCCCCAGCAGACCGCGCACGCGCTCGGCCGGGAGACCGCTCCGCCTCGCGAGCTCCGTCGACTCCCGTGGCGCCCGCGTGCTCAGGGCGTCCAGCAGCCTGATCCGGTCGGGGTCGTGCCGCTCCTCGGCCAGCGGCTCGGCAGCCCCCTCGCCCCAGAGCTCGCGCACCTCCGCGGCACGGGTGACGCACACGGCATCGTACTCACGCAGCAACCGGTGGCAGCCCGCGGACGACGCGGAGGACACCGGTCCCGGGACGGCGCCCAGTGGACGTCCGAGCGTCGCGGCGTGCCCCGCCGTGTTCAGCGTCCCGCTGCGCCATCCGGCCTCGACCACCACGGTCGCCCGTCCTGTGGCGGCGATCAGCCGGTTCCGTTCGAGGAACCTCCACCGGGTCGGAGCGGCCCCGCAGGGCACCTCGCTCACCACCGCGCCCGATGCGCAGATCCGCTCGAACAGCCGATGATGCCCCGACGGGTACCACCGGTCGACGCCGCCCGCGAGGAAGGCCACCGTCGCCCCGCCGACCCCCAGGGCCGCCCGGTGCGCGGCTCCGTCGATGCCGTAGGCGCCGCCGGAGACGACCACCGTGCCGGAGCCGGCGAGATCGCCGGAGAGCTCGGCGGCGATCTGCTCGCCGTACCCGGTCGACGCGCGCGCACCCACGATCGAGACCGTCGCCGTCCGTCCGAGGACCGAGGGGTCGCCCCGCACCCAGAGCACATGCGGACCATGCGGTCCCAGATCGGCCAAGCCTTCCGGCCACTCCGGGTCGCCGGGAAGCAGCATCCGCGCGGAGACGTCGAGCGCGTCGGTCAGCGATGCGGAGATCGTCGTGAAGTCGCCCCGCAGGCGCCACCGGTTCAGCCCCTCGGCCAGGCTCCTCCTGCCGACGGACGGCGCGGCCGTTTCCCGCGGCACCTCGGAGAGCACGAGATCCAGTGCCCCGGCGGCGCCGAGCTCCTGCACCAGGACGCCGGCGACGCCGTCTCCCGGTTCGGTCAGCACCGACCACGCCGCCCGTGCGACGGTCTCCTCCGGTGCGCTGTGCGGTCGCAGAGCCAGCGCCGCCTCCCGCACCGCCGCGTCCGCGAGCAGTTCCGCCGTGGAGCCGGGCCGTCCGACACGCGGTGCCGTCATGTCACGAGTCCCCTCTTCAGAAGCAGCGCTCTGCCGATCTCGTCGGCCCCCGGTGCGCCGCGCCCCGACAGATCGGCCATGGTCCAGGCCAGTCGCAGCGTGCGGTCATATCCCCGCAGGGTGAGCCCGCCGCGCTCCAAGGCCCGGTCCAGCGGCTGTCGTACCGACGCAGGCAGCCGCAGTGCGCCGTGTCGGAACCGCTCCCCCGGCACCTCGGCGTTGCGATGCCACGGGGTGCCCGTCCAGCGCTCCGCCGCGGTCTCCCGCGCGCCGAGCACCCGCCGCCGCGCCTGTGCGGTCGTGAGCTGCGGACGCCCACCTGCGCTCGCCTGGGCCGCGGTGACCCGCGAGACCCGCAGCTCGATGTCGATGCGATCGCGCAGGGGGCCGGACAGCTTGCCGGCGTACCGTCGGATCGCGATCGGCGGGCACGTGCACTCCGCACCGCGCATGCCGTAGTTGCCGCAGGGGCAGGGGTTCATCGCCATCACGAGCTGAAAGCGTGCCGGGAAGCTCGCGGTGAAGCCGGCTCGGTGCACGTCGATGCATCCCGACTCGAGCGGCTGCCGGAGGGCATCGAGCGCCACCCGGGAGAACTCGGGCGCCTCGTCGAGGAAGAGCACCCCGCGGTGTGCGCGCACGATCGCTCCCGGGCGAGCCGCACGCGAGCCACCGCCGACCAACGACGCCGGGGAGGCGCTGTGATGCGG
>JBASAE010000240.1:0-6703 GCA_049654285.1 Microbacterium sp. | reverse complement strand
CCGAGACCGCGTACGGGTGCGACGACGTCGGCATCCTGCTCGCCCCGCATCCCGGCGCCGACCCCCGCCCCGTCTCGCGCGGCGCGTCCGGCGGCGAGCTCTCCCGCGTGATGCTCGCGATCGAGGTGGTCATCGCCGCGGTCGACCCGGTCCCGACGTTCGTGTTCGACGAGGTCGACGCCGGCATCGGGGGAGCGGCGGCGATCGAGGTCGGGCGCCGTCTGGCGCGGCTCGCCGAGAGCTCCCAGGTGATTGCGGTCACCCACCTGGCCCAGGTGGCGGCGTTCGCGGGCAACCACCTGAGCGTCGTCAAAGCCGGCGACGGAGCAGTGACGACGTCGAGCGTGCGTCGTCTGGAGGGCGCCGAGCGCGAGGCGGAGATGGCCCGACTGCTCTCCGGGCTCCCCGACTCGGATGCCGCGCTCACGCACGCCCGGGAACTGCTCGGGCTCTCCTCCGCGTCGAACTGATAGGATAAAAGCCCGTGATGCAGACTTCAGCCGCGCGGACCGACGACACAGCCAAGCACATCTTCGTGACGGGCGGTGTCGTCTCTTCTTTGGGCAAGGGACTCACCGCCGCCAGCCTGGGGAACCTGCTCACCGCCCGTGGTCTGCGCGTCGTCATGCAGAAGCTCGATCCGTACCTCAACGTCGATCCGGGCACCATGAACCCGTTCGAGCACGGCGAGGTGTTCGTCACCGACGACGGCGCCGAGACCGACCTCGACATCGGCCACTACGAGCGCTTCCTCGGCATCAATCTGTCGCGCGCGGCGAACGTCACCACCGGTCAGATCTACTCCGAGGTCATCGCCAAGGAACGCCGCGGCGACTACCTCGGGGCGACCGTGCAGGTCATCCCGCACATCACCGACGAGATCAAGCGTCGGATGCGTCTGCAGGCCACGGAGGAGCCGAGGCCGGATGTCATCATCACCGAGGTGGGCGGCACGGTCGGCGACATCGAATCTCAGCCGTTCCTCGAGGCGGCGCGTCAGCTGCGCCACGAACTGGGCCGCGACAACGTGTTCTTCGTGCACGTCTCGCTGGTGCCGTTCATGGGCGCGTCCGGCGAGCAGAAGACCAAGCCGACCCAGCACTCGGTGGCCGCTCTCCGCCAGCTCGGCATCCAGCCCGACGCCCTCGTGCTGCGCAGCGACCGGCCGGTGAGCGAGGGCAACCGCAACAAGATCGCCCTGATGTGCGACGTCGACATCGAGGGCGTCGTCAACACCGTCGACCTGCCCAGCATCTACGACATCCCCTCCACGCTGAACGACCAGGGGCTGGACGCCTACATCGTGCGCAAGCTGCACCTGCAGGCCGCCGAGGTCGACTGGACGCGCTGGCAGAAGGTGCTGCAGGCCGTGCACAACCCCAAGCACGAGGTCACCATCGGCCTGGTCGGCAAGTACATCGACCTGCCCGACGCCTACCTCTCGGTCACCGAGGCGCTGCGTGCCGGCGGCTTCGCGCACGAGGCACACGTGACCATCCGCTGGATCCCCTCGGATTCGTGCGAGACCCCCGAGGGCGCCGAGAGGAACCTCGCCGACGTCGACGGCATCCTCGTGCCGGGCGGCTTCGGCATCCGCGGCATCGAGGGCAAGCTCGGCGCGCTCCGTTTCGCCCGCGAGCAGGGCATCCCGGCGCTCGGACTGTGCCTGGGGCTGCAGTGCATGGTGATCGAGTACGCCCGCGACGTGGCCGGCATCACCGGCGCCTCGTCGACCGAGTTCGACCCCGACACCGCCGAGCCCGTGATCGCGACGATGGCCGAGCAGGTGGAGATCCTCGACGGCGGCGACCTGGGCGGCACGATGCGCCTCGGCCTGTACCGTGCGGAGCTGTCGGAGGGATCCCTGGCCGCCGAGCTGTACGGCGCGACCGAGGCGTCCGAGCGGCACCGGCACCGCTACGAGGTGAACAACGCCTATCGCGACCGGCTCTCCCAGGCGGGACTGGTGTT
Source organism: Microbacterium sp. (assembly GCA_049654285.1). Lineage (GTDB taxonomy): Bacteria > Actinomycetota > Actinomycetes > Actinomycetales > Microbacteriaceae > Microbacterium. The sequence continues at coordinate 4,732 of JBASAE010000240.1, read as the reverse complement.
CTCCGGCCTGAACCCCGAGCTCGACCTGGTCGAGTACGTCGAGCTGCCGCGCGACGTGCACCCGTTCTACATCGCCACGCAGGCGCACCCCGAGCTGCGTTCCCGGCCGACCGCGGCGCACCCGCTGTTCCGTGGACTGATCGGCGCCGCCATCGACCGGCACCGTGCGAGCGAGCTGTTCGGCGATGAGGACGATGCGTGACGCCGAGTCCCTCCGGGACGAGCCGTTCGACCCCGAGGTGCTCCAGAGCGACCTCGTGTACAAGGGCTGGGTCTGGGACGTCCGTTCCGACCGCGTGGCCTACGGCGACGGCGAGATCGTTCGGGAGTATGTCGCGCACACCGGTGCTGTCGCGGTGGTGGCGATCGACGATGACGGGCGCGTGCTGCTGATCCAGCAGTACCGGCATCCGATCCGGCATCGCGACTGGGAGCTGCCCGCCGGGCTGCTCGACGTCGCCGGGGAGCCGCTGCTCGCGGCCGCGCAGCGCGAGCTCGCGGAGGAGGCCGACCTGACGGCCTCCTCCTGGACGCCGCTCGTCTCGACCTGGACCACGCCGGGCGGCAACGACGAGATCATCCACGTGTTCCTCGCCACCGGCATCGCGGCCGCGCCGGAGCGGCACGATCGCGAGGCGGAGGAGGCGGACATCCGCGTCGCCTGGGTGCCCTTGGGAGACGCCGTGGACGCGGTGCTCGAGGGACGGATGCGCAACGGCATCCTGCAGATCGGCGTGCTCGCCGCCGAACGGCGGCGACGGGACGTCTCCTAGACATGCAGCTCGACCGCGCGATCGACGCCTATCTACGGCACATCACGATCGAGCGCGGTCTCTCCGCGCACAGCATCGCCGCCTACCGGCGCGATCTCGGCGGCTACCGGGAGTGGCTGGGGGAGCAGGGCGTCCAGGACACCGGGGAGATCACGCCCGCGCTCGTGCAGGCCTTCGTCGCCGCACGGGCCGGTGCCGACCCCGCCCCGGCCGCGAGCAGCCTCGCCCGGCTGCAGTCGTCGGTACGCGGCTGGCACCACTTCCTGAACCGTGAGGGCGTCGAACCCGAGGACCCCACCGGTCGGATGCGCCCGCCGAAGCTGCCCCGGCGGCTGCCGAAGGCTCTCACGATCGATCAGGTCGAGCGGCTGCTCGCGGCGCCGGGTGCGGACGATCCGATCGGCATCCGAGATCGCGCGCTGCTCGAGCTGCTGTATGCGACCGGTGCCCGCATCTCGGAGGTGGTGTCCCTCGACGTCGACGATCTCGCGCACGGCGATGTGCTGCGGCTGCGCGGAAAGGGCGACAAGGAGCGCATCGTCCCGGTCGGCTCCTACGCCCGCGCGGCGGTCGAGGCCTACCTCACCCGGGTGCGGCCGGGGCTCGCCGCGAAGGGGAGGGCCTCGGCGCGGTTGTTCCTCGGCGCGCGGGGTGCGCCGCTGTCCCGGCAGAGCGCCTGGCTAGTGATCCGGCAGGCGGCCGAGAGCGCGCAGATCACGGCCGAGGTGTCGCCGCACACGCTGCGACACTCCTTCGCCACCCACCTGCTGCAGGGCGGAGCCGATGTGCGGGTCGTGCAGGAGCTGCTCGGCCACGCCTCGGTCGCGACCACGCAGATCTACACCCACGTGTCGGTCGACACGCTGCGCGACGTCTACGCGACCTCGCACCCCCGGGCCCGCTGATCGCGACCGCTGCGCCGCGGTCGCGGCGCACGCATCGGCGACGGCGCAGGGGCTCGGCCGCAGGCGGACACGCACGGGAGGGATCCGGGGCGGGTCTGCGGAGGTCTACCCGTCGTTTTCTCCGGGATCCGACCCGCACGGCGCAGCCGTCCGGGCTTGACAGAGGCTTTACTGCTGTGCTTTATTAACTTCTAAACAAAACACTGAATATGCAGATCACGAGGGAGTGACGTGGGCACGACGAACAGGTCCAAGACCGACATCCACCGCACCGCGATCCTCGCGCACCTCGGCGCGCACGGCCCCGCTTCGCGCGCGGCGCTGGCCCGTGCGCTGGCGGTGTCCCCGGCCCTCGTGACCCAGCTCATCCGAGACCTCCTCGCCGACGGCCTGCTGGTGGAGCTCGACGAGGAACGCGGCGGCGGGCGCCCCGCCAGGATGCTCGGACTGGCGTCGCGCGACATCGCGGCGATCGGCGTCAAGGTCGCCCCCGACCACGTCGCGCTCGTGGAGGTCGGCATCGACGGTGTCATCCGCCGATCGGACACGGCGCCGTTCGACCCGGTGTCGCCCTTGGCGGCATCTCAGATGATCGACATCGTCGCCGGCTTCGCCGACAGCGCGCTCACCGCGAACCTGCTCGGAGTCGGAGTGGGCGTGCCCGGCGTGGTGGCGCAGCAGGGGATCGGCATCGTGGACTCGACGCAGCTGGGCTGGAACCAGATGCCGCTCGGCGACCTGCTGCGCCGCGCGCTCGGCCTCCCCGTCGTGGTGGAGAACAACGTGCACGCCCTGAGCGTCGCAGAGCAGCTCTTCGGGCACGGCAGGGACGTCGCGAACCTCCTGGTGGTCACCGTCGGCAACGGCGTGGGCGCAGGGCTGATCGCCGACGGCGCGCTCGTCCGGGGGCGGGCCGGCGGCGTCGGCGACCTCGGCCACATCCCGGTGCGGGAGGGCGGTCCGCTGTGCCAGTGCGGCAATCGGGGCTGCCTCGAAGCGATCATCGGCCAGTCCGCCCTGGTCAACGACGCGCGCGCGATCCGGCTCATCGGCGCCGAGGAGGGCATCGATGACCTTCGGGCGCTCGCGGATGCGGGCAACGACGAGGCCCGTGAGATCTTCGCGAACGCCGGCTACCAGCTCGGACGGGCCATGGCGGGTGCGATCAACCTGTTCGATCCGGAGCTGGTCACGGTGCTCGGCGAGGGCACGGAGGCCTGGGGGCACTGGGCGGACTCGTTCGAGCACGCCCTGCGCAGCGCGCTGGTGCCCGGCAAGCGCGGCACCCCCGTGGTCGTGGAGACCTGGCGGGACGGACGCTGGGCGCAGGGTGCGGCGGCGCTGGTGCTGGCGACGCCGTTCGACTCGGAGGGTGTCGCCGGCGAGCAGGGGCGTCTCGTGCGTGAGCGGCTGATGACCGCGGTGGAGTCCCCGGCATGACCGCTGTCGCCTCGCCGCCCCGCGTCGCGACGCCGCAGACACCTCGCCGCGCCCGTCGCGGAGCGAAGTACTACCTGACCGTCGCCCTGTTCCTGCTGCCGAGCCTGGTGCCGCTGGTCGCGTTCTCGATCGCGCCGATGCTCTCGGCACTGTGGACGAGCTTCCACGAGTGGAACCTGATCGGTCCGATGCACTGGGTCGGTCTGGACAACTACGTCCACCTGCTGACCGATCCCGCGACCGGACGGATCTTCCTGCACACGCTGTTCTACATCGCCGGCGTCCTCCCGCTCACCTATGTGGGCGGGCTGGCGCTCGCGCTCGCGCTGAACACCCGGATGCGGGGACGCGCTCTGCTGCGCGGCGTCTACTTCCTCCCCGTCATCACGAGCTGGGTCGTCGTCGCCCTCGTCTGGCGCTGGCTGCTGAACCCCGGCAACGGCATCGTCAACACCGTCCTCGGGTTCTTCGGCATCGATGGACCGGGCTGGTGGGCCGACCCGGCGTGGTCCATCCCGTCGATCATCCTCGCCTCCGCCTGGAAGGACGTGGGGTTCACGATGGTGATCCTGCTCGCCGGGCTGCAGACGATCAACCCCGACCTCTACGAGGCCGCCGAGCTGGACGGCGCCGGATGGTGGCGACGACTGTTCAGCGTCACCCTGCCGATGCTGTCGCCGTCGACGTTCTTCGTCGTCATCCTCGGCCTCATCAACGGCTTCCAGGTCTTCGACCAGGTCTACGTGCTCACCGGCGGCGGCCCCGACAACTCCAGCCGCGTCGTGGTGCAACAGGTGTACGACCTCACGTTCCGCTACGGTCAGGCGGGCATGGCGTCCGCCCTGTCCTGGCTGCTGTTCGGAGCGATCCTGCTGGTGACGCTCTTCCAGTTCATCGGCCAGAAGAAGTGGGTGCACTATGCGTGAGCGCCTCGGACGCATGGTGCTGACGATCGTGATGATCGTCGGCGGACTGGCGATGCTGTTCCCGTTCGTCTGGACCGTCATCACCTCGATCACGCCCGGCGCGAGCCTGACCGCGACCCCGAACCTCATCCCCGAGAACCCCTCGCTGGCGCCCTATCTGCAGCTGTTCACCGGGGCCAGCTTCGGCAAGGCGATCGTGAACTCCCTCGTCATCGCCATCGTCAGCACCGTGCTGCAGGTGGCGACCAGCGCGATGGCCGCCTACGTCTTCGCGCGGATGCCGTTCCGCGGACGCGGCGCGGTCTTCGTGCTCTACCTCGCGACGATGATGATCCCCTTCCAGGTGCTGATCGCCCCGCTGTTCGCAGAGATGAAGGCCCTGGGCCTGATCAACACCTATCTCGGAGTGATCCTGCCGACCGTCGTGTCGACCTTCGGGGTCTTCCTGCTGCGACAGGCGATGGTGACTGTGCCCCCTGAGCTCGACCAGGCGGCGACGCTCGACGGCGCGGGACACTTCCGCATCTTCTCGCAGATCCTGCTGCCGCTCGTCCGGCCCGCCCTCACGACCGTCGCCGTGTTCTGCTTCCTGAACACCTGGAACAGCTTCCTCTGGCCGCTGATCATCCTCCGCGACCCCACGATGCAGACCCTTCCGGTCGCGTTGACCAGCCTGCAGGGGCAGTAC
>JBASAE010000239.1:0-9855 GCA_049654285.1 Microbacterium sp. | reverse complement strand
GTGCGCGATGATGTCGCGGAACCCCTCGATGCGACCGGTCTCCTCCAGCGCCTGCGTGATCGCATCGTCGAAGCGGTTCAGACGCGTCGTGTTGACGTCCTCCGTCGTGGGCAGCTGCATCTGCGCGGGCTGCTGCCTGGTCGCCTTCTCGATGTGCTTCAGCAGGTAGCGCTCTCGCGGCGTGATGAAGCTGATCGCGTCTCCCGAGCGGCCGGCGCGGCCGGTGCGGCCGATGCGGTGCACGTACGACTCGGTGTCGGTGGGGATGTCGAAGTTCACGACGTGACTGATCCGCTCGACGTCGAGCCCGCGGGCCGCGACATCGGTCGCCACGAGGATGTCGAGCTTGCCATCCTTCAGCTGGTTCACCGAGCGCTCACGCTGCGCCTGCGGCACGTCGCCGTTGATCGCCGCCGCGGAGTAGCCTCGGGCTCGCAGCTTCTCGGCGAGCGTCTCGGTCTCGTTCTTGGTGCGGACGAACACGATCATCCCGTCGAAGTTCTCCACCTCGAGGATGCGGGTCAGCGCGTCGACCTTCTGCTGATACGACACCACGAGGTAGCGCTGCGTGATGTTCTGGTTGGTCGACGTCTTCCCCTTGATCGCGACCTCTTCGGGATCGTTCAGGTACTGCTGGGCGAGGCGGCGGATGGAGGCCGGCATGGTCGCCGAGAACAGCGCCACCTGCTTGTCGGCCGGCGTCTGCGCGAGGATCTGCTCGACGTCCTCCGCGAAGCCCATCTTCAGCATCTCGTCGGCCTCGTCGAGCACCAGGTACTTCAGCTCGGAGAGGTCGAGCGTGCCCTTCGCCTGGTGGTCCATGATGCGGCCGGGCGTGCCGACGACGATGTGCACGCCGCGGCGCAGCGCGGAGAGCTGCACGCCGTACCCCTGCCCGCCGTACACCGGCAGCACGCGCACGTCCTTCATCCTCGCCGAGTACGACTCGAACGCCTCGCAGACCTGCAGCGCGAGCTCGCGGGTCGGGGCGAGGACGAGCACCTGCGGGGTCTTCTGCGAGAGGTCGAGGTGCTGCAGCACCGGCAGCGCGAATGCGGCGGTCTTGCCGGTGCCGGTCTGCGCGGTGCCGAGCACGTCGCGCCCCTCCAGCAGCAGCGGGATGGTCGCCGCCTGGATCGGGGACGGGGTCTCGTAGCCGAGGTCGCGGATGGCGGAGAGGACGGGGCCGGTGATGCCGAGCTCATCGAACCCGATGGTCGCGGTCTCGTCGGACGCGCTCGTGGGCGCGGAAAGATCAGGGGAGGTCACTGACCAACCGTAGCGCTCCCCGGCCCCGCGCCGCTGGGAGATCGCCCCGTCAGCCCTCTGGAGAGTTCAGCTCCAGCAGCTTCTCGCGCACCTGCCGACGCAGCACCTTCCCGATCAGCGAGGTGGGCAGCTCGTCGACGACGAACAGCCGGCGGGGCACCTTGTAGGGGGTGAGGATGCCGCGGGCGAACTCCCGGATCGCCTCGACGTCGACGTCCTTGCCGCCGTCCACCACGATCGCCGCGACGACCTCCTCGCCCGAGTGGCTGCTGGGGAGTCCCACGACCGCGGCGTCCGCGACGTCCGGATGCTGCCTCAACACGCTCTCCACCTCGGTGGGCGCGACGTTGAAGCCACCGGTGATGATGAGCTCCTTGATGCGATCCACGATCCGGACGAACCCGGCGTCGTCGATCGTGACGATGTCGCCGGTGCGGAACCAGCCGTCCACGAACACGGCCTCGGTCTCCTCGGGCTTGCCGTAATAGCCGCCGAACACCTGGGGTCCGCGCACGATGAGCTCGCCGGGCGTACCGGGCTCGACATCACGGGTCGGCTCGTCGGGATCGACGACGCGACATTCGGTGCCGGGCAGTGGCAGGCCGACCGTGCCGGCGACCCGGTTCCCGGCCACCGGGTTGGCCATCAGCACCGGCGAGCACTCGCTGAGCCCGTAGCCCTCGACCAGGTAGCCGCCGCTGGCCTTCTCGAACGGCACGACCAGCTCGTGCTTCAGCGCCATCGCGCCCGAGATCGCGACCTCCGTCCCGGCCAGCGAGACGCCCTGCTGCTGCGCCGCCGCCAGCAGTCGCTCGGCGATCGGCGGCACGAGCGGCAGGAACGTCGCCGGATGCCTCTTGGTGACCTCCAGGACGAGATCGGGGTCGAACTTGGGGAACAGCACCAGTCGGGCGCCCATCGACATCGCGAAGGTCAGGCACAGCGTGAGCCCGTAGGCATGGAACATCGGCAGCACGGCGTAGACCACGCATCCCTTGCCGCGCTGGATCTGCGGGACCCAGGCCTGCGCCTGCGCCGCGTTCGCGAGCAGGTTGCGGTGCGTGAGCGACGCACCCTTCGGCGTGCCGGTGGTTCCGGAGGTGTACTGGATGATCGCCAGATCATCGGTCTGCGGGCGGGGGTGGGACGCCGGGAGGGGCTGTGCCTTCAACACCTGCTCCCAGGTGATCGTGCCGCGCACGCTCTCGGTGAGCGCCTCCCGTGACTCGCGCGCCTTCTGGACGGGCAGCTTCAGCGCCAGGCGCATGCCGAAGGGCATCCCGTTCACCACGTCGACGGAGATGAGGGTGTGCACGGCGAGGTCGGCGGGGAACTCCTGCACCTGCTTCACGACCTTGTTCCACACGATCGCGTGCTTCGCGCCGTGGTCCTCGAACTGCTTGCGCAGCTCGCGCGGGGTGTACAGCGGATTGTGCTCGACGACCACCGCGCCCAGGCGCAGCACCGCATAGAACGCGACGATGTGCTGCGGGCAGTTCGGCAGCACGATCGCGACCGGATCGCCCGGCCCGACGCCGAGGTCGCGCAGGCCTGCCGCCGCACGCTCGATCTGGTCCTGCAGCTGGCGGTAGCCGGTCTCGCGCCCGAAGAACTGCAGAGCGGGGGCATCCGGGTAGTCGCGCGCCGAGGCCTCGACGATGTCGATCAGCGAGCCCGAGACGGGGGAGAGGTCTTCGGGGACGCCGTCGGCGTAGCTGGCGGTCCACGGGCGAGGAGGCACGAACGTCGTCACGGTGTCAGCATACGGGCGGGGCGGCGTGCGACGGTCTCCTAGACTGGGGTGGTGTCTGAAATCACCCCCGATCTCGTGCGCCATCTCGGCGTGCTCGCGCGCATCCAGCTCACCGACGACGAGGTGAACCAGCTCACCGGGCAACTCGACGCCATCGTCGACAACATCGCCAAGGTGTCCGAGGTCGCCACCCCCGACGTGGTCGCGACCAGCCACCCGATCGCGATGCAGAACGTGCTCCGCCCGGACGTCCCGGGCCAGCCGCTGACGATCGCGCAGGTGCTGCAGAACGCTCCGGACGCCGCAGACGACCGCTTCCGTGTGACCGCGATCCTCGGCGAAGAACAGTGATCCGGGGAGGAACAGTGGACGACATCATCCGACTCACCGCCGCCGACCTGGGCGCCAAGCTCGCCGCCGGCGAGGTCTCCAGCGTCGAGGCGACACAGGCACACCTCGACCGCATCGCCGACGTCGACGGCGACGTGCATGCCTTCCTGCACGTCAACGAGCACGCTCTCGCCGCCGCCGCCGACGTCGACCGCCGCCGCGCCGCGGGCGATGAGCTGGGCCCGCTCGCGGGCGTCCCTCTGGCGATCAAGGACGTACTGGTCACCACCGACCAGCCGTCGACCAGCGGGTCGAGGATCCTCGAGGGGTACCTCTCGGCGTTCGACGCGACGGTCGTCGCACGGGCACGTGCAGCCGGCCTGGTCGGCATCGGCAAGACCAACATGGACGAGTTCGCGATGGGGTCCTCCACCGAGCACTCCGCCTATGGCGCGACGCACAACCCCTGGGACCTCGATCGCATCCCGGGCGGCTCGGGCGGTGGCTCGGCCGCGGCGGTGGCGGCCTTCGAGGCCCCGCTCGCGCTGGGCTCCGACACCGGCGGGTCGATCCGTCAGCCCGCGCACGTCACCGGAACCGTCGGCGTCAAGCCCACCTACGGCGGCGTCAGCCGTTACGGGGCGATCGCCCTGGCGTCCAGCCTCGACCAGGTCGGGCCGGTGACCCGCACCGTGCTCGATGCCGGACTGCTGCACGACGTGATCGGAGGGCACGACCCGAAGGACTCCACCTCGCTGCCCGACACCTGGCCGTCGTTCGCCGCCGCTGCCCGCGAGGGCGCGACCGGTCAGGTGCTGAAGGGCCTCAAGGTCGGCGTGGTGAAGGAACTGCCGGACTCGGGCTTCCAGGCCGGCGTCGCGGCGTCGTTCCGAGAGGCCCTCGCCGTGATGGAGGCGCAGGGCGCCGAGATCGTGGAGATCTCCGCGCCGCACTTCGAGTACGGCGTCGCCGCGTACTACCTGATCCTCCCCGCCGAGGCCTCCAGCAACCTGGCGAAGTTCGACTCGGTGCGCTTCGGGCTGAGGGTGACGCCAGAGGGCGGGGCGACGGTCGAGGACGTCATGTCGGCGACCCGCGAGGCGGGCTTCGGCCCCGAGGTCAAGCGTCGCATCATCCTCGGCACCTACGCGCTCTCGGCGGGCTACTACGACGCCTACTACGGCAGCGCGCAGAAGGTGCGCACGCTCATCCAGCGGGATTTCGAGCTGGCATTCGCCCAGGTCGACGTGATCGCCACGCCTTCGGCGCCGACGACGGCGTTCAAGCTCGGCGAGAAGATCGGCGACCCGCTGCAGATGTATCTCAACGACCTGACCACGATCCCCGCGAACCTCGCGGGCGTGCCCGGCATCTCCATCCCCTCCGGGCTCGCCGCCGAGGACGGGCTGCCGGTCGGCATCCAGTTCCTCGCGCCGGCCCGCGAGGACGCCCGCCTGTACCGCGTGGGTGCGGCGCTGGAGGCGCTGCTGGTGGATTCCTGGGGCGGACCGCTGCTCGACAGGGCCCCCGCACTCGAAGGAGGGGCCCGCTGATGGCCGCCGTGAAGCTGATGGACTACGACAAGGCCCTCGAGCTGTTCGAGCCGGTGCTCGGCTTCGAGGTGCACGTCGAGCTGAACACCGCGACCAAGATGTTCTCGGACGCCCCGAACCCGGCCAACGAGGCGAACCACGGCGCCGCGCCCAACACCCTGATCGCACCGGTCGATCTGGGTCTGCCCGGTGCGCTGCCGGTGGCCAACGAGACGGCGGTGCGGTCGTCGATCAGCCTCGGCCTCGCGCTGGGCTGCTCGATCGCGGAGTCGTGCCGGTTCGCGCGGAAGAACTACTTCTACCCCGACCTCGGCAAGAACTACCAGATCTCGCAGTACGACGAGCCCATCGCGTTCGAGGGGTCGGTCGAGGTCGAGCTCGAGGACGGCACCCTGGTGACCGTGCCGATCGAGCGGGCGCACATGGAGGAGGACGCCGGCAAGCTCACCCACATGGGCGGCGCGACCGGCCGCATCCAGGGGGCGGAGTACTCGCTGGTCGACTACAACCGTGCCGGGGTTCCGCTGGTCGAGATCGTCACCAAGCCGATCTTCGGCGCCGAGCACCGCGCACCGGAGATCGCGAAGGCGTACGTCTCCGCGATCCGCGACATCGTGCGCGCGCTGGGCATCTCGGAGGCCAGGCTGGAGCGGGGCAACCTGCGCTGCGATGCGAACGTCTCGCTGCGCCCGCGCGGCCAGGAGAAGCTCGGCACCCGCACCGAGACCAAGAACGTCAACTCGATGCGCTCGGTCGAGCGCGCGGTGCGGTACGAGATCCAGCGGCAGGCCGCGATCCTCGCAGACGGCGGCGTGATCACGCAGGAGACCAGGCATTGGCACGAGGACACCGGCACGACCTCGCCGGGCCGGCCGAAGTCGGATGCCGACGACTACCGGTACTTCCCGGAGCCCGACCTGCTGCCGGTCGTCCCGTCCCGTGAGCTGGTCGAGGAGCTGCGCGCGGCGCTGCCCGAGCAGCCGGTCGCGCGCCGTCGCCGGCTGAAGGCCGAGTGGGGCTTCACCGACCTGGAGTTCCAGGACGTCCGCAACGGCGGCCTGATCGAGGTCGTCGAGGCGACGATCGCCGCCGGGGCGTCATCGGCCGCGGCGCGCAAGTGGTGGACCGGTGAGATCTCCCGGCTCGCGAACGCTGCGGAGAAGGATGCCCCCGAGCTGGTCAGCCCGGAGAACGTCGCCGCGCTGCAGCGGCTCGTCGACGCCGGAACCCTCACCGACAAACTGGCCCGCCAGGTGCTCGAGGGGGTCATCGCCGGCGAGGGCACGCCGCAGCAGGTCGTGGACGCCCGCGGGCTCGCGGTGGTCTCGGACGACGGGGCGTTGATCGCCGCGATCGACGAGGCGCTGGCCGCGCAGCCCGACGTGCTCGCCAAGATCAAGGACGACAAGGTGCAGGCCGCGGGCGCCATCATCGGTGCGGTGATGAAGGCCATGAAGGGGCAGGCCGACGCCGCACGGGTCCGTGAGCTCGTCCTGGAGCGCGCCGCCTCGTAGTCGGATCCGCCTCGGAACCGGTCATGACCCGGGGTGGGCGCCGTGTTCGACAGCTCGACCCGGCGATGCCGGGGCCACCCAGCGATGCCGGGGCCGTCCACCCGCCGACGCGATGGACGTCGGCGGGTGCGGTCATGGGGTCGCGGTCTTCGGCAGGGAGGCCTGCAGGCCCGCGATCAGAAGCCGGGCGATCGCACGCAGGCCGATGGCGTCGTGCAGGTGACCGCGTCCGCCGTGCTCCTCGGACGGGGGCGGTTCCAGCGGCCTGGCCGTGATCATCGCGGACCAGGCGACGGCAGCCGCCCGTATCGCCTCCAGATCGATCGAGGCCGGGAGGCTGGCGATCAGCGCGCGCTCCACCGCGTCGTGCAGTGCGTGACGGTAGCGGCTCAGCGCCGCGCTCACCTCCGGCCTGGTGTGCGACTCGTGCCAGACGATCTCGCGCAGCACGTCGGACGCCGCGCGCTCGCGCAGGACGCGATCGCCGAGGTTCACCAGCGTCTGGACGGGGTCGCCGGGGACCGCGATCAGGATCGGGTCGAGGGGTCCCGTACCGAGACGTTCCCCGATCAGAGCCGCCAGGATGTCGGGTTTGGCCGGGAAGTAGTAGAACAGCAGTCCCTTGGGCACGCCTGCGGCACGGGCGATCCGCGCCGTCGACGTCCCGTCGAAGCCGTGCTGGGCGAACAGGGACTCCGCGGCGTCCAGAATGCGCGTCCGCGTGTCCGTCGCCTCCGTCGTACCGGTCATCGCTCCTCCTCGGACGAGGATCCGGGGCGGCGGTGGTCCCGTCGCCCCGGATCCGTGTCGCCGTGCGGGCTCACACGTGTGCCGTGCGCGGTCCGCCGGGCGATGCGTGGTGCGCCTTCTCGGCGGGCGCGAGCGCCCACAGTCCCGCGACCACCCCGACGGCACCGCAGATCCACGAGGTCCATGCGGAGCTCGCGTCTCCCGCGAAGCCGCCGATCCACGGGGAGAGGAACAGCAGCGCACCGATCGCGGCGATGATCCACTCCATCGACACGAGACCGGGTGCCGCCAGACTCCACACCGCGGCGGCGATCATCAGGATCCCCAGCACGATCATCAGGGAGATCGACGCACCGGTGCGCGGCGCCGTCCAGATGCTCGCCAGGGCCGCGTACAGGCCGGCGGCCACGGCCACCCAGTCCTGCCAACGTGTCCACCTCTTCATTGAACTCATCCTCCTTGCAGCAAGAATGGCTCCCGAATCGGGGGTCGTTGCCCAGGATACGCCTGTTGTTGACCGTTCGGTCAATAATCTCGGATCGAATGTCCGCCGCCTCCGCGACAATGGATGCATGGGACGCGGCGACGGATCGGACCGCGTCGTCTCGCCTGAGGGCGCAGACGACGAGGGAACCGGCATCCTGCACGTCGACATGGACGCGTTCTACGCCTCGGTCGAGGTGCTGCACGATCCCTCCCTGCGCGGCCTGCCCCTGATCATCGGCGCGCCGGATGGCAGATCGGTCGTCTCCAGCGCGTCGTACGAGGCGCGCCGGTTCGGCGTGCGCTCGGCGATGCCGGTCTCGCAGGCGCTCCGACTCTGTCCGACGGCCCGTGTCGTTCCACCGGACTTCACCCGGTACCGGGCGGTGTCGCAGCAGGTGATGGCGATCTTCGGGCAGGTGACGCCCCTGGTCGAGCCGCTGTCGATCGACGAGGCGTTCCTGGACGTGCGCGGGGTGCGCAGGCTGTGGGGCAGCCCCGCCGAGGTCGCTGTGCTCGTTCGGCGTCGGGTGGCCGACGAGGTCGGGATCACCTGCAGCGTGGGCGTGGCCTCCACCAAGCACGTCGCGAAGATGGCCTCGACGCTGGCGAAGCCGGACGGGTTGCTCGTCGTGCCCGCGAGCCGGACCCAGGAGTTCCTCGACCCCCGCCCGGCCGGCGCGATCTGGGGCGTGGGCCCGAAGGCCGCGGAGACGCTCGCGAACCGTGGCATCCACACCATCCGCGACGTGCGAGAGGCGTCCTCCGCCGTGCTGGACCGCGCGCTGGGCACGGCCATGGGCGAGCGGCTGCGCCAGCTGTCCCGGGGGCTGGACGCCCGTGAGGTCGAGACCGAACGGGTCGAGAAGAGCGTCGGGCACGAGGAGACCTTCGACATCGACATCACGGACCCCGAGGTGCTGCGATCCGAGTTGCTGCGGCTCGCCGACCGAGTCGGCGCCCGGCTGCGCGGAGCAGGCTGGCCGGGCCGCACCGTGTCGATCAAGGTGCGGTGCTCGGACTTCGCCACGGTCACCCGATCACAGTCGCTCTCCGAGCCGAGCGATGTCGGGCAGCGCATCGGCGAGACAGCGATCGCGCTGTTCTCGAGCATCGGCAGGCGCGATCCGATCAGGTTGCTCGGCGTCCGCGCCGAACGGCTGCAGCCCGCCGGCGCCGGCGGCGTCGCCCTCTGGGACGACGACGCGGCCCAGCGCCGCCTGGAGGGCACGCTGGACAGCGCACGGGCGAGGTTCGGCAGCGCCACGATCACCCGGGCGCGCCATGTCGGACGGGACGACAGGGGTTCTGAGCCGCGCTCCTTCGGTCGGGAATGACCATCTCGACCGGGACACGGGACGTTCCTTCGACTAGCGTGGACACATGCCCAACATTGCAGTGGATCTCGGGAAGCAGGTCGCGTCCTTCGGCGTGAAGAGCGCCTATGGCGACCCCGTGGACGTCGACGGCATCGGGGTCACCCCGGTCGCGCTGACCTTCTCCGGCTTCGCCGCGGGAAGCGGCGACCAGGCCGAGGGAGGGACCGGCGGCGGTGTCGCCGTGCCGCTCGGAGTGTACGTGCGGCGCGAGGAGGGACTGCGGTTCGAGCCGAACCTCATCACGCTGCTCGCGATCGGCATCCCGTTCCTGTGGGTCGCCAGCAGGGCGCTCACCCGCATCATCCGTGCCCTCAAGAAGTAGCGACCCGCTCGCCGAGGTTCTCGATGCCGCGGCGGCGCGTGTCGTCGCCGCGGTCGAGTCCCTCGGCGCGGGCAACCCGGTGGTGCTGATCGACGGGCGGAGCGGGGCGGGCAAGACCTCGCTCGCCGCCCGCGTCGCCGCACGATGGCCGATCGCCGGCCGCGTGCAGTCGATCCCCCTCGACGCGCTGTATCCAGGATGGGACGGCCTCGCCGAGGGAGCCAGACGAGCGGAGGAGCAGGTGCTCCGCCCCCATGCCCGCGGGCTGATCGGCACCTGGCGCCGCTGGGACTGGGAGCGCGGCGAGGAGGCGGAGAGCCATGCGGTGGACCCCTCGCTCGGCCTGATCGTCGAAGGATGCGGAGTGCTCACGCCGAGTTCGGCCCCGCTGGCGGACGTCACCGTCTGGGTCGACGGGCCGGCGCCCTCGCGGAAGCGGCGTGCGCTGGAGCGCGACGGAGACGGCTTCCGTGCCCACTGGGACAGGTGGGCCGCCCAGGAG
>JBASAE010000238.1:0-3757 GCA_049654285.1 Microbacterium sp. | reverse complement strand
ACGCCTGAGAGGAACAGAGATATACGATCGCGTCCGCCACGGACTCGGCGGTCTGCAGCCTTCCGAGGGGGACGACGCGGGAGGCGCGCGCCGCGTAGTCCGGCTCGGTGTCGAGCTGGTGCTGCGCCATGCCCGCGGCGACGATTCCGGGGGCGATCGCGTTCGCCCGGATGCCCCGGGGGCCGAGCTCACGGGCGAACTGCTTCATCAGCATCTCGATGCCCGCTTTGGTCGCGACGTAGGCCGTCATCTCGGGCCACGGGATGCGCGCGATCCACGAGCTCGTGAAGAGCAGGAGCCCCTCGCGGCCCTCCGCCGTCATGCGCCGCGCTGCGGCCTGGGCAGTCAGGAAGGCACCGGTGAGGTTGGTGTCGAGGTGGGCCTGCCATTCCGAGGGCGACAGCTCGAGGATCGGCGCGGACCGCCCGATCCCCGCGTTCGCGATGGCGATGTCGATCCGCGGCATGTCCCGCACGAGCGCCGTGACGGCCTCGGCATCGCGGATGTCGGCGGGCGCGTAGTCGACCTCGGCGCCCGGCACGGTGTCCCGGAGGGCGGCGGCGAGCCCGTCGCCCTGTTCCTGGGGGATCCGATCGGTCAGCGTCACGGCGTGGCCGGCGCGCAGCAGGGCGGCGGCGATCGCGCGCCCGATGCCGCCGGCCCCGCCGGTCAACAGCACGCGGCGTCGCTCGTCCTGCGGGGGGAGTTCACCAGTCATGGAGGGTCCCGTCTTTCAGTCGGTTCACCGGCAGGTAGGCCGGCTGGTAGGCGAATCCGGTCGCGAAGTCCTCGTCGAGGCCGGCTCCGTGCCCCACGGCGTCACCGGGATGCAGATGCCCGCGGTCGAACCGGAAGGACCCGGGGAAGGCCCGGAGGGTCACCGGATCGCGGGGCATGAACTCCTGGATCCCGAAGCCGTGGACCGCGAGATCGACGTGCAGCGTCGCGGCCAGGCCGATCGGGGAGATGTCGGTCGGACCGTGCGGCGCGAGGCGGACGCCGTGCAGCTCGCCGAACTCGGCGAGGCGACGCAGCGCGGTCACCCCGCCGACGTGGGTCACGGCGCTCCGGGAGTAGTCGATGAGCTGCTCGCCGATCAGCTGCCGGTAGTCGTGGACCGAGTTGAACACCTCACCGGTGGCGAGCGGAGCGGTGGTGTGCGCGCGGATCACGCGGAAGCCCTCCGGGTTCTCCGCGGGCGTGGCGTCCTCGATCCAGAACGGCCGGTACGGCTCGAGCGAGCGTCCGAGCTGGGCCGCCTCGATCGGCGTGAGCCGGTGGTGGACGTCGTGGAGCAGCTCGACGTCGTCGCCGAACCGCTTGCGGACCTCGGCGAAGACCTGGGGGATGTGCCGCAGGTACGCCGACGTGTCCCAGGTCTCCTCCACGGGGCGCGACCCCGCGGAGGCCGGCTCGTAGCGGCCGTCGCCCTCCGGCACGCCATAGGCGGTCTCGACGCCGGGCACGCCGGTCTGGATGCGCACGGCCGTGAAGCCTTCGTCGAGCAGCGTCCGCACCGAGGCGCACAGCTCGTCGACGTCGCGTCCCATCGCATGCCCGTACGCCCGGATCCGGTCCCGGCTCGCGCCCCCGAGGAGCTGGTAGAGGGGGACGCCCGCGGCCTTCGCCGCGATGTCCCACAGCGCCATGTCGATCGCGGAGATCGCCGCCATCGTCACCGGGCCGCGGCGCCAGTACCCGCCGACCGCGAAGTACTGCCAGGTGTCCTCGATACGCTGTGCGTCCCGTCCGATGAGCAGCGGAGCGACGTGATCGCGGAGATAGCTCGCGACGGCGAGCTCGCGGCCGTTCAGCGTGGCATCCCCCCAGCCGATCACGCCGTCCTCGGTGACGATCTTCAGCGTGACGAAGTTGCGTCCGGGCGCGCAGACGATGACCTCCGCGGATGCGATCCTCCTCGTCATGCCGTCCTCCCCTCCTCCGCGCCCAGCGCGGAGAGCCATTCGATGGCCCGCAGCTGGTGCAGGCTCCCGCCCCCCTCGTGTCCGTTGAACGGATACTCGCGGACGGTCGCGCTCCCGCCGTAGGCCTCGACGGCGGCCCGGATGCTGGGCGGCGGGACGAGCGGGTCGCGCCCGCCGATCGAGAACAGGGCGGGGGCGACGGCGGCACGCCCGAGCACCGCCGTGTCGAAGAAGCCGAGCACGCGCATCACGGTGTCGACCTCGTCGCGATGGACGGCGAGATAGCGGGCGATCTGCTCATAGGGCCCCTCCTCCGCGAGCTCGATGGCGAGCGGGTAGGCGCCGAACGCCGGGACGTCGGCGAGCAGCGCCCGCACGTCCCTGCGCAGCGAGGCGACCGCGATCGCGACGCCCCCGCCCTGGCTGGTGCCCATCACCGCCACCTGCGAGGCGTCGACCTCGGGATGCTCGCGCACCGCGTCGACCGCGAGGACGCCGTCGGTGAACATCCGCCGGTAGAAGTAGTCGTTCTCGTCGGTGATGCCGCGGGTGAAGAAGGCGTCGCTCCCCGGTGCGAGCGAGCCCGAGTCGGGGGTGACCCCGATCCGCCAGCCGCTTCCCTGCCCGCGGTTGTCCATGATCAGATGCGCGAAGCCGGCGCCGGCCCAGGCGAGGTGCTCGTGCGGGTAGCCGCGACCGCCGCCGTGGCCGACGTACTCCACGACCACGGGATGCGGTCCGGGCTGCGTCGGGAGGATCAGCCACGCGGCGATCCGCTCCCCGGCGAACCCGCTGAAGCGCGCGTCCAGGACGCGTACGTTGCGCAGCGGGGTGGCGATCTCGGCGAAGGTCGCCGGGGCCGTCATCGCCCGCGACTCCGCGATCGTGCGGTCCCAGAACTCCTCGACCTCTTCGGGCACTCCGTTCATGACCCCTCCTCCTCGTCCGGTCGTCCGCCGCGCAGGACCACGGTGCCGTATGCGTCGATCTCGACGGCTCCGTCGTCGTGCAGCATCCCGTCGCACAGCGGCTCGGTCGTCGTCCACCGGCGTCCTACGCCGCGCGGGCGGACGCGGGTGGCCCGGTCGGCGAGGTTGACGAGCACGAGGAAGGCCTCGCCATCCCCCTCCCTGACGACGGCGAACACGTGCGGATCCTCGGTGCGCACGGAGCGGAAGTCCGCACGGCCGTGTGCGAACGCCGGCCGGCGGCGCAGCGCGTGGATCTCGCGGAGGTGCTCCTCGATGCCGGACTCGCCGCCGACGAAGGTCATGTACGGTCCGCCGGAGAGCGCGAAGATCGATGCCAGGGCCCGGGTGGGGGCCACGCCGAACTGCTCACGCCGCCACTTCTGCCCTGGCTGCGGCCACCAGAAGGTGTCGTGCGAGTCGATGTGGTGTGCGGTGACGGACCCGGCGGGCAGCACCGAGTCGCGCTCGTCGAACCAGGCGGCGAGGTCCGCCGCGGTGCCGATGCCGACGTGCGAGGCACCGCCGCCCCCGCCGAGGGCGATCCCCGCGAAGCCCATCACGTCCTCGAGCTGGGCGTGTTCGTCGTAGTTGTAGACGAGGTCCATCGACTCGCGCAGCAGCACGCCGGACGGCTCGGTGTAGAACATCAGCTCCGGATGCTCCGGCTTGAGCTCGCGGCGGAGTCGGCGGAACAGCTCGAGGCAGGCCAGCTCAGAGGCGCTGGCCCTCTCGCGGGTGCGCTCCGACCAGTTCGGGAACGCGTTGTAGGTGGGCGCGTCGAAGCGGAACCCGTCGACCCCCAGACGGTCGATGAGGTTTCGCAGCGCGGAGAGGAAGTAGTCCTGCCAGCCGGGGTCGGAG
>JBASAE010000237.1:0-2196 GCA_049654285.1 Microbacterium sp. | reverse complement strand
TGCGCCCGATCACCGCGCTGTGGCGGGGCGGCGCCCGGGACCTGACGGCGACCAGCCGCGAACTGGTCGAGGTCGCGGTCGCGGGTCACGGATAAGGACGGCACGCCCGGGAGAAGCGCCCCACACGGCGGATCCGCGAGGATCAGTGAGATCACGGATCCGCCGCGTCGCGACGATACGGTGTCGGTATGGCCACTGCATCCGGGGGGATCGGCGCCGCGTTCGGGTTCCGGTATCAGTACCTCGTCACCGTCGAAGTGCTTCTCGACCTCTACGAGTCCGGCGAGCAGGGGTGGGAGCTCGGCGTGGACCTGGCCGGGCAGGACTCCGCGGACATCTTCGTGAGGTCGGAGACGGGCGCCCATCGCGCGATCCAGGTGAAGGCGTCCGCGCCGACCTCGTCGACCCGGATGGGGCTGCCCGCCGTCGAACGGTATCTCGCGGCGATGCAGTCGGAGCATCCGGGCATCGCGGTCGCGCAGATCACCACCAACCGCCTGCTGTCCCCGCCCGCTCAGGAGTACGTCCACGGTCTCGTGGAGCCGGACGCCGCACCGCGGGCGCCCCGCCGCGTCGTCGACGCGCGGCAGGAGGGCATCGGGGAGCTGCACGAGCGGCTCGTCCGGCGGATCGCGCGGGTGAGGGCCGCAGGCGCAGGAGGCGCCGACCCCCGGGTGCATCATCTGCTCCTCTCGAGGCTTCTCGACCTCGTCGGCGAACGGGGCTCGCGAAGCACGGCGCAGACCATCGATCGGACCGAGCTGGCGCAGATCGTCGAGGGATCCGCGCAGACCCTGGCGGCGGTGACCGGATCCCGCACCTGGGGCCGTACGTTCGGCGTTCCTCTGGTGAACGCCGTCGCCCGCCCGCACATCGAGGGGTTCCTCTCGGCGTGTCTGCGAGCCGAGGACCGGGGCACAGGCTCCCCGCCCGTCGCCGTCGTCGCGGGGCTCTCCGGGACCGGGAAGTCGACCGCGGTGGCGCGGTGGGCGTCCCTTCGCCGTGAGAACTACGCGTTCACGCTGTGGATGGATGCCGCGTCCGGGGACGCGCTGGCCGCGCAGCAGATCCGCATGCAGGAGCTGCTGGGCGGAGAGCCGTCCGTCGACGGGGATCCCGCTCTGTCCTTCCGCGAGATGCTCGGGGCGATCCCCGCTCCGTGGCTGCTCGTCCTGGACGGGGCGCAGAGCTACGAGCAGATCCGTGACTGGGTGCCCGTCTCGGGGTACGGTCAGGTGGTCATCACCTCGAGCGCCGGCGACTGGCCCGCTGACGCGGCTCCGCTGCTGCGCGTGGAGGGGATGTCGGATGCCGATGCCGCGGCCCTCGTGCGACTCCGCCTGGCATCCCGGACCGATGCCCCCGACACGGCGGACGACGTGATCGGGGAGTTCGTGCGCCGGCTCGGCTCCTGGCCGCTCGCCGTCGACGTCGCCTGCGCGTGGGTGACGGGGCTCGGTGGGGACCTCGCACGCCTCCCCGACTTCGTCGCACGCCTCGATCGGTTCCCGTTCGGCGACGAGCATCCTGCCGGAGTCGCCTATCCGCGCAGCATGACGCACATCGTCGGCGAGCTGTGGGGGGCCTTGAGCGCCGAGGCGCAGATCGTCCTCCTCACGATCGTGAGCAACGCGGGAGGCCCGGTGCCGCTGTCGCTTCTGGAGAGCTGGGCGTCGGCGCTCCGCTCCACCCCCGCGCCCGTGCAGGTCGACGTCGGCGAGGCGGTGGACGAGCTGACGGCGCTGTCGCTGGTACGGAGGCTGATCCCTGCCGACACGCGTCCGAGCCCCCTCGACGAGGTGCTGAACGTCCACGACGGCATCCGGGCCTTCCTTCAGCACGAGGGCTTCGGAGTGCCGATCGGGTACGTCTACGCCTGGCTGGAGACGATGGAATCCGCGCTGAGCGAGCAGGTGAACGACGCGCGCATGTCCGAGGCCGCACTGCTGCTGGAGGCGGCGGACGGCTTCCTGACGACTCTGGTGCAGGCGGCTCCCGTCGACGAGGTCGAGCCGGTCGAGAGCCTGCAGCTGCTCGCTACGGTGACGATGCACAACCTGGGGACGGTCGCCCTGCTGATGGGCCTGCTCGACAAGGCTCGTCGCTGGTTCGCGATCGCGCTGAACCTCCGCGACCGGCTCCGATCCGGAACCGTCGACGGGCGGGCGGACGTGATCCAGCTGCAGACGCTGAGCT
>JBASAE010000236.1:0-2411 GCA_049654285.1 Microbacterium sp. | reverse complement strand
CCCCGTCCGACCACCGCGGATTCGCCGTCTCCTCGGCGGAGGTGACGTACTGGGGACTGTGCCCCGCGTGCGCCGCCGCCCACTGAACCCACCCACCCAGGAAGGAACGCTCATGACCGACAACGTCATCGACGAGAACGAAGGCGTCATCCCCGCCCCGACCGAACACGAGCAGGAGATCGCCGTCGAGTCGGCCGGCTGCCCCGTCGTGCACGGTGGCCCCACCCGCGTCGGCGGCTCGACGGCGCGCAACTGGTGGCCCAACCGGCTCAATCTGCGCGTCCTCGCCAAGAACCCTCCCGCGACCAACCCCTACGGGCCCGAGTACGACTACCGCAAGAAGTTCGAGACCGTCGACCTCGATGAGCTGCGGCGTGACATCGAAGAGGCGCTGACCACTCCGCAGGACTGGTGGCCCGCCGACTTCGGTAACTACGGCCCCTCGATGGTGCGGATGGCCTGGCACAGCGCCGGAACGTACCGGGTGACCGACGGCCGCGGCGGCGGCAACAGCGGCCAGCAGCGGTTCGCGCCGCTGAACAGCTGGCCGGACAACGCGGGTCTCGACAAGCCGAGGCGCATCCTGTGGACCGTGAAGAAGAAGTGGGGCGACCGCGTCTCGTGGGCCGATCTGATGATCTTCGCCGGGAACGTCGCGATGGAGCAGATGGGGTTCACGACCTTCGGCTTCGCCGGCGGCCGCGTGGACGCCTGGGAGCCCGACGACGACGTGTACTGGGGCTCGGAGAACACCTGGCTCGGCGACGACAAGCGCTACACGCCCGGTGAGAAGCGTGACCTGGAGAACCCGCTCGCGGCCGTGCAGATGGGCCTCATCTACGTCAACCCGGAGGGCGTCGGCGGCAACCCCGACCCGCTCGAGCTCGCGCACGACATCCGCGAGACCTTCGCCCGGATGGCGATGAACGACGAGGAGACCGTCGCGCTCATCGCCGGCGGACACACGTTCGGCAAGACCCACGGCGCCGGCTCGGCCGACCTCGTCGGCCCCTCGCCCGAGGACGCCCCGATGGAGCAGATGGGCCTGGGCTGGAAGAACGCCTACGGCACGGGCAAGGGCGACGACCAGACCGCGAGCGGCCTGGAGGTCACCTGGACGTACCACCCCACGCGTTGGGACAACGAGTTCTTCCACATCCTGTACGCCTACGAGTGGGAGCTGATGGACAGCCCCGCCGGGGCCAAGCAGTGGCGGCCGAAGAACGGCGCCGGAGCCGACATGGTGCCGATGGCGCACGACCCCGCCGTGCGTCGCGAGCCGCGCATGCTCACCAGTGACCTGTCGCTCCGGTTCGACCCGATCTACGGGCCGATCTCGGCGAGGTTCCGCGACGATCCCGATGCGTTCGCCGACGCGTACGCCCGCGCCTGGTTCAAGCTCACGCACCGCGACATGGGCCCGTCGAGCCGCTACCTGGGCGCGCTCGCCCCGACCGAGGAGCTCATCTGGCAGGACCCGGTGCCCGCGGTCGATCACGAGCTGATCAGCGACGCCGACGCCGCATCGCTGAAGCAGCAGATCCTCGACGCGGGTCTCACCGTCTCCGAACTGGTGTCGACCGCCTGGGCCGCCGCGGCCTCGTTCCGCAACAGCGACAAGCGCGGCGGCGTGAACGGTGCGCGTCTGGCTCTCGAACCGCAGAACCGCTGGGCGGTCAACAACCCCGCGCGCACCGCCAAGGTGCTCGACGTTCTGCGCGGCGTCAAGGCGTCTTTCGAGGAGGCGGGCACGCGCGTCTCGCTGGCCGACCTCATCGTGCTCGCCGGGAACGCCGGAGTCGAGAAGGCGGCGCAGGAGGCCGGCCACGACGTGACCGTGCCGTTCCGCGCCGGTCGCACCGACGCCACCCAGGAGAAGACCGACGTCGCCTCGTTCGAGTTCCTCGAGCCGATCGCCGACGGCTTCCGCAACTACGTGGGTCCGCTCGCGACCGCGGCCGAGCTGCCCGCCGAGCACCTGCTGGTCGACAAGGCGAGCCTGCTCAACCTGACCGCCCCGGAGATGACGGTGCTGGTCGGCGGCCTGCGCGCGCTGGATGCCAACTGGGACGGTTCGAGGTACGGCGTGTTCACCGACCGCCCCGGCGTGCTCACGAACGACTTCTTCGTGAACGTGCTCGACATGGGCTACGAGTGGACGCCGCTCGACCCGGGCTCGCACGCCTTCCAGGCGACCTCGCTGGCAACCGGCGAACGTACCTGGGTCGGCACCCGTGCCGATCTGGTGTTCGGCTCGAACTCCGAGCTGCGTGCCGTGGCGGAGGTCTACGCCGCCGATGACGCGACCGACAAGTTCGTCGCCGACTTCGTCGCCGCGTGGACGAAGGTCATGGAGCTGGACCGCTTCGACCTGGTCTGATCTCCGGCGCCGAACGGCCCCCGTCCCTCCG
>JBASAE010000235.1:0-2545 GCA_049654285.1 Microbacterium sp. | reverse complement strand
CGGTCCTTCGAGTACTGCACCCACTCGGTCTGCTGCAGGTTGACCGTGAACAGGCCGCCCTTCTCGAGCTGGGTCTTGTACGCGGCGTACTCGTCACCCGAGGACGGGCCGTAGTGGTCGCCGTTGTACTGGAGGTTGAGCGTGACCGGGGTCTGCACGCCGGCATCCGCGAGGATCTGCGTGGCCTTCTCCTCGCTCGGACCGCCGTTGCCGTCGCCGTACAGGTCCTTCAGCGGCGTGGTCGCACCGGGCATGCCCTCGGCGACGTAGGAGTACAGCGGGCTGTAGGTGTCCTTGTAGACGTCCTTCGCGACCGCGGCGCGGTCGATCAGGGAGGCGGCGGCCTGACGGACCGCGAGGGCCTTGGCCGGGTCCGCCTCGGGCGTCTTGGCGCCGAAGGGCATGGTGTCGAAGTTGAACACGATGTAGCGGATCTCGCCGCCGGGGCCGTCGACGACAGTGACCTTGTCGTTCTTGGACAGGTCCTCGACGTCGGTGGCCGACAGGCTGCGGAACGCCACATCGATGTCGCCGTTGCCGATCGCGAGCTTCAGGTTCGACGCGTCGGCGTAGTACTTGGCCTGCACGCCGCTGTTCGCCGCCGCGCCGAGGTTGCCCTTGTAGTCCGGGTTCGGCTTGTACGAGACCAGCTCGTTCACCTTGTACGAGTCGATCGTGTACTGACCCGCGAACGCGTTGCCCTTGACGATGTCGTCGTCGCTGGTGACGGCGTCGGGCGAGAAGACCTCTTCGTCGACGATGGGGCCGGCAGGGCTGGAGAGGATCAGCGGCCAGATCTGGTCGTTGCCGTTCTTCAGCGTGAACACCACGGTGGTGTCGTCCGGGGTCGCGACGCTCGCGAGGTTGTTGAGCAGCGAGGAGGGACCGTTCGGGTCGGCGATCTTCACCATGCGGTCGTAGGAGAACTTCACGTCGCTCGAGGTGAGGTCGTGGCCGTTCGCGAACTTCAGGCCCGCCTTGAGCTTGACCGTGTACTCGGTCGGCGAGGTGAACTCGCCCGACTCGGCGATGTCGGGGGTGACCTCGGCGGTGCCGTAGGTGCTGTTCAGCAGGAACGGGTAGACCTGGTTCATCACGGCGAAGGAGCCGTTGTCGTACGAGCCGGCCGGGTCGAGCGAGACGATCTTGTCGGTGGTGCCGACGACGATGTCACCGCCCTTGGCGTCTCCTTCGTTCCCGCCGCCCTGGTCGCCGGTGCTCGTGGCGCAACCGGAGAGGACGACGGCCGAGACGCCGAGCATCCCGATGGCGAGGCCGAGTCGGCCCCTGGTGATCTTCATTGACATGTTCTGCCCCTGTGGTGATTCGGGTCGCCGCCCCAGCACGGGCACGGCTCGGGGTTCAATCTAGGCCCGGCGCCGGTCCGCGCCTACCGGTGCGCCCGTATCGTGACGAGACCGCAACCCACGAGCACCGAAACCGGGTTCCAGCGCCTGAAGTCCGTCACCCGGCCAGCCCGAAGTATGTCAGCTCGGCGTCATCCAGCATCCGCGACCTGATCAGGAACCGCTTGCCGGTGGGCCCCTCCACGCTGAACCCGGCGCCGCGGCCGTCGACCACGTCGATGGTGAGGTGGGTGTACTTCCAGTACTCGAACTGCGCCTCCGACATGTAGACCTCGATCGGGTCGTCCAGCCCCGCATCGATGTCGCCCAGCAGCACATCACTGGGTCCGGTGAGGAACATCCCCACCGGATAGCACATCGGCGAGGAGCCGTCGCAGCATCCGCCGGACTGGTGGAACATCAGCGGCCCGTGCTGCGCGGTCAGATCCCGCAGCAGGGCCGCCGCGTCCTCCGACACGGCGACCCTGGAGAGTGTGGCTTCGGACATCAGAAGAAGCCCATCGGGCCGTCCGCGTAGGACACGAGCAGGTTCTTCGTCTGCTGGTAGTGGTCCAGCATCATCCGGTGGTTCTCGCGGCCGACACCGGACTGCTTGTACCCGCCGAACGCGGCGTGCGCCGGGTACTGGTGGTAGGTGTTGGTCCACACCCGACCCGCCTGGATGGCCCGCCCCGCCCGGTAGGCGATGTCGCCGCTGCGGCTCCAGACGCCGGCGCCGAGGCCGTAGAGGGTGTCGTTGGCGATCGCGATGCCGTCGTCGAAGCGGTCGAAGCCGGTCACCGAGAGCACCGGCCCGAAGATCTCCTCCTGGAAGATGCGCATGTCGTTGGTGCCCTCGAAGACGGTCGGCTCGACGTAGAAGCCCTCGCTGAGGTCACCGCCGAGGTCGACCCGCTCGCCGCCGGTGAGCAGCTTCGCGCCGCCCTCCTTGCCGATCGCGATGTACGACAGGATCTTCTCCAGCTGGTCGTTGGACGCCTGGGCGCCGATCATCGTCGCCGGGTCGAGCGGGTTGCCCTGGATGATGCGCGACACCCGCTCCAGCCCGTCGGAGAGGAAGGAGTCGTAGATCGACCGCTGGATGAGCGCCCGCGACGGGCAGGTGCACACCTCGCCCGGGTTGAGGGCGAACATCGTGAAGCCCTCGAGCGACTTGTCGTAGAAGGAGTCGTCGGCAG
>JBASAE010000234.1:0-1918 GCA_049654285.1 Microbacterium sp. | reverse complement strand
GCGATCGTCGGCGCGGGGCGGATCGCGCAGGACCACGTGCGAGCCGTCGCGGACTCCCCGGGCGTCGAGGTCGCGGTCGTGATCGACCCGGATCGCGGCGCGGCCCGGCGGCTGGCGGACCGTTGCGGGGCGACGTCGACGGGGGCCGACGTCGGCGACGTGCCCGGCGACGTCGACGGCGCGATCATCTGCTCGCCGACGAGCGTGCACGCCGAACAGGCGCGGGAGCTCATCTCGAGGGGCGTCGGCGTGCTCGTGGAGAAGCCGTTCTGCAACGACCTCGACGAGGCGATCGCCCTGTTCGACCTCGCCGAGCAGAAGGGCACCGTCCTGATGCCGGCCCAGATCCTGCGGCATCTTCCGCTGATCGACGTGGTGCGGGAGACGATCTCCTCCGGCCGCTTCGGCACCCCGGTGCAGGCGATCGAACGGCGTCTCGTCGATCGCGCCGACAACTTCCCCTGGTGGCGGGATCTTCCGGCGTTCCTCGTCTCGCACTGGGGCTCGCACAGCGTCGATCTCGTCTGCCATCTCTTCGATGACGAGGCGGTCCGCGTCGTGTGCGAGGCGGATTCCGTGCGATCGACGTTCGGCGTGGTCGACGACTTCACCCTGCTCGCCCGGTTCCGCTCCGGTCTGCGGATGGTGTCCGCGATGTCGTTCTCCTCGCGGAGCCCCGTCCACGACCTCGTGCTCATCGGCACCGGGGCGACGGTGACGCTGGACTGCTACCGTACCGTGGCCGTCGATGGCGAGATCCTGTTCGAAGGGGATGAGGACGACGTGCTCGCCGAGGGGTTCCGACGGCAGCTCCAGGCCTTCGCCGAGCTGCTCCGCAGCGGCGGGAAGACATCGGGCGACACGGTGCTGCCCTCGCTGCGCCTCCTGGCCGCGGCGGAGCGGGCGGCCATCGCGGGCGACGGAGCGAGCGTTCCTGTGGAGAACGCGTAGGCGCGGGTACCCTCGTGATGTGATCGAAGACATCAAGAAGCGCGCCCTCCATCGCACGGCGATCCTGGAGGGACAGGTGCGAGGCCTCGCGAAGATGATCGAGAACGAGGACTACTGCATGGACATCATCGGGCAGTCCCGCGCCATCCAGAAGGCGCTCGCCTCGCTCGACAAGCTGCTGCTGGAGAACCATCTGCGCACCCACGTCACGCACATGTTCGAGCAGGGCGGTGACGAGCGCGAGCAGGCGGTCGCCGAGGTGCTCAAGGTCTACGACGTCGGCAACCGCTGACAGTCCCCCTGCGGGGACGTTCAGCCTCGCCTCTGCAGCTCATGAGGGGAGTGCCCGACGTACTTGCGGAAGACCTTCACGAAGTACTTGTAGTCGGGGATGCCCACGCGCTCGGCGACCAGGTAGACCTTCATGCCCTCCGTGGCCAGAAGACGCACGGCCTGTTGGATGCGGTACCGGTTCAGATAGTCGTTGAAGGTGGTTCCGATCTCCTGCTTGAACTGGGAGTTCAGATAGCCGGAGGTCACGCCGATGCGTGAGGCCAGGTCCTTCAGCTGGATCCGATGGGTGTACTCGGCGTGTGCGAACTCCAGCATCCGCGCGACGTACTCGGAACGCTGCCCCTCGGGGAGCGGCGCCTCGTCGAGGAAACCCTGGGCGATCTGCAGGGACTCGGCCGCAGTGCGTTCGTGCTCATGACGCCGGCGGCTCTCCTGGCGGGCTCCCGCCAGGGCGATGCTCTGCCGTAGCTCGTCGGGATCGACCGGCTTCAGCAGGTAGTCGATGACGCCGAGCCGGAGCGCCTGCTTCGCGAGGTCGAACTCGTCGAAACCCGTCAGCACGAGTGCTTCGTAGCTCTCCCCGGGTGGGTGCGCCTCCAGCATCTCCAGCCCGCTCATGTTCGGCATCCGGATGTCGGTGATCAGGATGTCCGGCCGCAGGTCGCGCAGGAGC
>JBASAE010000233.1:0-2684 GCA_049654285.1 Microbacterium sp. | reverse complement strand
CTCACGCTGTCGGCCTTCGACTACGAGGCGTCCGCGCGGACCACCATCGAGGCGACGGTCGACGAGCCGGGCACCATCCTCGTGCACGGACGACTGCTCAGCGAGATCGCCAGCCGGCTGCCGAACGCGCCGATCGAGATCGCGGTCGAGGAGGACGGCGGGATCGCGGTGTCCTGCGGCTCCGCCCGGTTCACGCTCGCGGCGATGCCGGTCGAGGAGTACCCGTCGATCCCCGAGGTGACCGGTTCCACCGGCGTGGTGCCGGCGGAGGACTTCGGCACCGCGATCGCACAGGTCGGCTTCGCCGCATCCCGCGACGACGTCACCCCGGTGCTGACCGGCGTGCAGCTCGAGGTCTCGGGCACCAGCCTGAGCCTGGTCGCGACGGACCGTTACCGGGTCTCGCTGCGCGATGTGCCCTGGGACGGCACGGTCGCCGAGCAGGCCGCGCTGGTGCCCGCGCGCACGCTGACCGAGGTCGGCAAGACGTTCGCGCATGCCGGCAACATCGAGATCGCGTTCTCAGGAGCGGGAGATCGTGAGATCATCGCGTTCACAGCGGGCAACAAGACCGTCACCTCGCTGCTGATCAAGGGGAACTTCCCCCCGGTCAGGCGGCTGTTCCCCGAGCAGACCGACCACTACGCGGTGATCAACACCGCCGACCTCATCGAGGCGGTGCGCCGCGTCTCGCTGGTTCTCGACCGCTCGGCTCCGCTGCGGTTCACGTTCGGCGCCGACCAGGTGACCATGGACGCCTCGGGATCCGAGCAGGCTCGCGCATCCGAGTCGGTCGACGCGCACCTGACGGGTGGCGATGAGGTCGTGCTCGGGCTGAACCCGCAGTACCTGCTCGAGGCGCTCGGTGCGGTAAAGAGCGAGTTCGTCCGCGTCACGTTCACGTCCTCGGACAACGCGAACAAGCTCAGCCCGGTGCTGGTGACCAGCCAGACCTCGGTCGATCAGGCCGGTCTCGACTCGTTCAAGTACCTCCTGCAGCCCAACCTGCTGCTCCGCTGACGCGTTCCCCCGCCCGGGACGATCTCTGTCGGACCCGGCGGATAGGCTGATGCGGTGATTGTGGAGCACCTGAACCTGGTCGACTTCCGCAATTATGCGACCGCCGACCTCACCCTGCATCCGGGGCCGAACGTGCTCGTCGGCCGTAACGGGCAGGGCAAGACGAACCTCGCCGAGGCGATCGTCTTCCTGGCGACGCTCGGCTCGCATCGGGTCTCGTCGGATGCCCCGATGGTGCGCGACGGCCGGGAGTTCGCGGTCATTCGTGCCCGTCTGGGCCACGCGCAGCGCCGTGTGCTGGTCGAGGTGCAGCTCAACCGGCAGGGATCGAACAAGGCGCGCATCAACGGCTCCCCCTCGAAGACCAACGAGCTTCCCCGCTACGCCCACGTCGTCCTGTTCGCCCCGGAGGACCTGCAGATCGTGCGGGGCGATCCCTCCTCGCGTCGCCGGTTCGCCGACCAGCTGCTGATCCAGCGCACGCCGCGCATGGCCGGTGTGCTCGCCGACTACGACCGGGTGCTGCGCCAGCGCACCGCCCTGCTGAAGTCCGCACGTGCTCGCGGGGTGAAGGGCGAGGGTCTCAGCACGCTCGACGTCTGGGACGACAAGCTCATCGCGCTCGGCTCCGAGATCATCGACGCCCGCATCCGGCTCGCGGCCGACCTGCAGCAGCCGCTCGCCGAGGCGTACGCCACGATCGCGGGCGCCGAACACCGGCCGCAGCTCGACTGGGCGCTGTCCGTCCGCGGCGGCGATCCCGAGGAGGGCGATCCCGAGGAGGAGGCGACCGTCGACCAGCGCGGCGAGATCGCCGAGCTGTTCCGTGCCGCGCTGCAGGCCAAGCGCCGCAGTGAGCTGGAACGCGGGATCACGCTGGTCGGACCGCACCGCGACGACCTGATGCTGCGGGTACGCGACCTCCCGGTCAAGGGCTACGCCTCGCACGGAGAGTCCTGGTCGGTCGCGCTCGCGCTGCGGCTGGCCTCGGCGGAGCTGCTGCGCGCGGAGTCTCCCGCCGGGGACCCGGTGCTGATCCTCGACGACGTCTTCGCCGAGCTGGACGCCGATCGCCGGCAGCGGCTGGCGGCGATCACCGCGGGATACGAACAGGTCGTGGTCACCGCCGCCGTCGAGTCGGACATCCCCGAGGTGCTGCACCGCCATGTCGTGCGGATCGAGGCGGGCACGATCACGGACGACCGGGAGGAGGCCCCCGATGCCTGAGGCCCCCGATCCCCCGGAGACCGTGGCGACCTATCTGCGGCTGCGCGGGCTGAAGCCGAGCGCGAAGGCGTGGAAGCGCAAGAAGCGCATCCGCGATGATGACGAGAACGCGCCGTTCACGCCCGGCCGCGATCCGGGCACGCTCGGCGCCGTCCTCGATCGCCTCAGCCGCGACTCGGGCTGGGAGAAGACCCTCGCCGCCGAGGATCTGGTGCGGCAATGGGCGAAGCTGGTCGGCGCCGAGACCGCGCAGCACTCCGAGCCGGTGTCCCTGCAGCACGGGACGCTGACGGTGAAGTGCGATTCGACGGCCTGGGCCAAGAACCTGCAGTTCATGCGGGGCGTCATCATGACCGAGATCGGCGCTCGCTACCCGGACGCCGGAGTCACCGACGTGCGGTTCATCGGCCCGGACGTCCCGAGCTGGAAGTGGGGAC
>JBASAE010000232.1:0-2640 GCA_049654285.1 Microbacterium sp. | reverse complement strand
GGTGGCCTGCTCAGCGGCATCCGGTCCCTCCGCGGCACGCAGCACGTCCTTGAGGTGCACGTAGCCGATCGGCTCGCCCGCCTCGTCGGTGATCACATACCGCGAGAACCCGTGGCGCGCGACCGCCTTCTCGATCTCGTCGGGGGTCGTCTGCTCGGGCAGCGTGATCAGCTCGGCGAGCGGAACGGCGATGTCCCTGGCCTTCTTGTCGGTGAACTCCACCGCCGCGGCGACCGCGCCCGCGGTATCGGTCAGCACCCCCTCGCGACGGGACTGGTCGACGATCGTCGCGACCTCGTCGATCGTGAACGTCGACGCCGCCTCGTCCTTCGGCTCGACCCGGAACAGCCGCAGCACGCCGTTCGCGGCGGCGTTGAGGGTCCAGATCACCGGGCGGAACACCTTCGAGACCCACACCAGCGGAGTCGCCAGCAGCAGCACGGCCCGGTCGGGGACCGAGAAGGCCAGGTTCTTCGGCACCATCTCGCCGAACACGACATGCAGGAAGGAGACCAGCGCGAGCGTGATGACGAACGCGACGACGGTCACCACCTCCGCCGACCAGCCGAGCGCCTCCAGCGGCACCGCCAGCAGGTGGTGGATCGCCGGCTCCGAGACGTTCAGGATCAGCAGCGAGCAGATCGTGATGCCCAGCTGCGAGGTCGCGAGCATGAGCGTCGCGTGCTCCATCGCGTACAGCGCGATCCGCGCGGCCCGGGATCCCTTCTCCGCGAGCGGCTCGATCTGCGAACGGCGCGCCGAGATCACCGCGAACTCGGCGCCCACGAAGAACGCGTTGCCCAGCAGCAGCACCACGAGCCAGACGATCCCCGCCCAGTCGCTCATCGCTCCTCCTCGCCGTCCGTCGGGATCGGGTCCGGCGTGTACCGCAGCCGATCGACACGGCGGCCGTCCAAGCGGAGCACCTGCAGCACGCCGTGGTCGAGCCGGGCCTCGTCGCCGACGACCGGCACCCGCTCGAGCACGCTCATCACGTACCCGGCGACCGTGTCGTAGACGTCACCCTCGGGCACGGCGATCCCGGTGCGGGCCAGCAGCTCGTCGGGACGCAGCTCGCCGGGGAACGAGACCGACCCGCCCCGACTGACGATCCCGGCCCGGGTACGGTCGTGCTCGTCGAACACCTCGCCGACGATCTCCTCCACGAGGTCCTCGAGGGTCACCAGCCCCGCCGTCCCGCCGTACTCGTCGACGACGATCGCCAGCTGATAGCCCTTCGAGCGCAGCTCGGCGATCAGCACGTCGAGATGGATGGTCTCGGGGACCCGCAGCGGCTCGGTCGCGAGCGCACCGGCCGGCACCTCCCCGCGGCGCTCCCGCGGCACCGAGACCGCGGCCTTGAGGTGCACGATGCCGGTGACGTCGTCGAGGTCGTCGCCGTAGACCGGGAACCGGCTGTGCCCGGTGCGCCGTGCGAGGCGGATGACGTCGTCGGCGCTGTCCGACGCCGCCACGGCGTGCATGCTGGGGCGCGCGGTCATGATGTCGGCCGCGGTGAGCCGGGCGAAGGTGAGGCTGCGATCGAGCAGGGTCGCGGTGTCCTCCTCGAGCACACCGGCGCTCGCGGAGCGACGCACCAGCGAGGACAGCTCCTCGGCGGAACGGGCTCCGGAGAGCTCCTCCTTCGGCTCGACGCCGAACGCCTTCAGCACGGCGTTGGCGCTGCCGTTGAGCACGATCACGATCGGTTTGAACACGGCCGTGAAGGCGGTCTGGAAGGGCAGCACGAGCTTGGCCGTCGCGACCGGCAGCGCCAGGGCGAAGTTCTTCGGAACGAGCTCGCCGAGGATCATCGACAGCAGCGTCGCGACGACGAGCGCCACCACCACCGCCACGGGGCGCACCGCGGCCTCCGGCATCCCCCAGGCGGAGAGCACCGGCGAGAGCAGGTTCGACATCGCCGGCTCCATCGTGAAACCGGTCAGCAGCGTGGTGAGGGTGATGCCGAGCTGCGCCGACGAGAGGTGCGTCGAGGTGATCCGCAACGCACGGATCGTGAGCCCCAGACGGGTCTCGCCGCGCGCCTGACGCGCTTCGAGCTCGGCACGGTCCAGATTGACCAGGGCGAACTCGCTCGCGACGAACAGCCCGGTCCCGACGATGAGCAGGAGCCCCACGCCCAGCAGGAGATAATCCATCACCTGCGCCTCTCCGCCGCAGGGGCAGACGGGCTGTGGGGCGAGGTACTACAAGAAGGAGGGTCGTCCATTGTGCGCCTGATTCTACATACCCGCGCTGTGAGCGTCGTGCAGCGTCACCAGCTCACCGGCAGCGCCTTGCCCTCCTCGTACCCGGCCGCGGACTGCAGGCCCACGGTCGCGCGCTCATGGAACTCCTGCACCGTCGACGCGCCGGCGTAGGTGAAGGACGAGCGCACGCCGGAGGTGATCATGTCGAGCAGGTCCTCGACTCCGGGACGGAGCGGATCGAGATAGATCCGCGATGACGAGATGCCCTCGGCGAACAGCTCCTTGCGAGCGCGCTCGTACGGGTCGAGCCGGCCGAACCGCGCCTGCACGGCCTTGGTGGACGCCATCCCCCAGGATTCCTTGTAGATGCGCCCCTCCCCGTCCTGCTGCAGCTCGCCGGGCGCCTCGATCGTGCCGGCGAACCAGGAGC
>JBASAE010000231.1:0-3327 GCA_049654285.1 Microbacterium sp. | reverse complement strand
GAAGACATGACCGCGGTATCGCGCGCATCCGACATGAGGCGACAGGAGCGCATCTGGGGATGGCTGTTCGTCTCGCCGATCACGCTCCAGGTGCTGCTGTTCTGCGTGCTCCCGTTGGGGATCGCGTTCGTCGCGGCCTTCACCAACTGGAACGCGATCAAAGGCACGCACGACTTCGTCGGGCTGGACAACTTCGCGGAGTTCCTCACCGATCGCAAGTTCTGGATCGCGACCGGCAACACGATCTACATGCTGCTGCCGATCCCCTTCTACCTCGTGCTCGCGATCCTCTTCGCGATCGGATGCCACCGGAACACCCCGGGGAGCCGGCTGTTCCGGGTGCTGTTCTTCCTGCCGTACATCTCGTCGATCGTCGCCCTCGTGGTGATGTGGAAGTGGCTGTTCAACTACGAGTACGGTCTGATCAACCAGACCTTGAGGGCGTGGTTCGGCATCCAGGGGCCCAACTGGCTGGGCGATCCGGCCTGGATCAAGTTCACGATCGTGCTGATGATCGTCTGGAAGATGATCGGGATCTCGTCGATCTACATCCTCGCCGCGCTGAAGAACATCCCGCAGACCTACTACGAGGCGGCCCGGCTGGACGGCGCCGGGGCGTTCCGCTCGTTCTTCAGCATCACGCTGCCGATGCTCTCGCCGGTGATCTTCTTCCTCGTCGTGATCGGTGTGATCGGTTCGCTGCAGACCTTCGTGGAGGTGCAGCTGTTCACCACCGACGGCGGACGCAAGTACAGCGCGGCGACGATCACGTACTACGTGTGGCAGAAGGCGTTCGCCTCGAACGAGATCGGCCTGGCATCCGCCGTCGCGTTCTTCTTCGGGCTGGTGATCCTCGCCGTGACGCTGCTGCAGTTCCGTCTCTCGCGGCGCTGGGTCTACGAAGGGGAATGACGATGGCACGTACCGAGCAGCGCAATCGACGCCTCACGACAGGAGTCTCCTTCCTGTTGATGCTGCTGGGCGCCCTGACGATGATCCTGCCGTTCCTGTGGATGCTGTCCACGTCGTTGAAGGAGTCGAAGCTGGTCTTCGACTATCCCCCGGTGTGGATCCCCGACCCGGTCGACTTCGCCAACTACGTCGAGGTCTGGGAGGTCGCTCCGCTGGCCTCGGGCCTGCTGAACAGCGCGATCGTCACCGTGATCGTGGTGGTCGTCGGCACCTTCTCCTCGACGATGGCGGCGTTCGCCTTCGCCAAGCTGGACTTCCCGAAGAAGAGGATCGTGTTCGTCGCGCTCCTGGCGACGATGATGATCCCGGTGATCGTGCTGATCATCCCGCAGTTCATCGTCTTCGCCGAGCTCGGCTGGATCGACACGCTGCTTCCGCTCATCGTCCCGGCGATGCTCGGCAACATCACGATGATCTTCTTCCTGCGGCAGTACATGTTCGGGTTGTCATCGGAGCTGATGGATGCCGCGAAGATCGACGGAGCCGGGTATCTGCGGATCTACTGGAGCATCTTCCTGCCCTTGTGCAAACCGGCGATCGCGGCGAACGTGATCATCGTGTTCATGGCCACCTGGAACGACTACCTCGGTCCGCTGATCTTCACCAACTCCCCGGAGAAGTCCACCGTGCAGCTCGTCATCGCCTCGCTCAGCTCGTACTACGCCGAGCAGACCGACTTCCCGATCGTGATGGCGGCATCCATCATCGCGGTGCTGCCGGTCGTGCTGCTGTTCATCGGCGCTCAGAAGTACTTCGTCGAGTCCTTCGCGATCAGCGGGATCAAGTGATGGGGCAGCAGGTCTACCGGAACCCCGTCCGCCGCGACGGTGACTTCGCCGACCCGTTCGTGTTGCGGCACGACGGCCGCTACTACCTCTACTCCACCACGCCGCTGGTGGACTGCTGGACCTCGGACGACCTGATCCACTGGCGCCTCGAAGGGCCGGTGCTCACGCCCGACGTCTTTCCGGGCCTGGTGCCGTTCGCGCCCGAGGTCGTCTA
This sequence comes from Microbacterium sp., assembly GCA_049654285.1. Taxonomy (GTDB): domain Bacteria; phylum Actinomycetota; class Actinomycetes; order Actinomycetales; family Microbacteriaceae; genus Microbacterium. Next base: position 1,353 of record JBASAE010000231.1, on the reverse strand, counting down.
CGCCGATGGCGCCTTCTTCCTGTACACCTCGCCGTCGGGACACGGCCACCACGTGCTGCGCAGCGACACGCCGACCGGGCCGTTCCACGACGTCACTGGCAACGTGGGGCACGCGATCGACGGCAACGTCCTCGTCGACGACGATGGACGGTGGTACTTCTACTGGGCCGGCGACGAGGGGATCTGGGGATGCGAGATGCCGTCCCCGACCGAGTTCGGCGAGCCCGTGCTCACGGGCATCCACATGAACGGGTGGACCGAGGGGCCGTTCGTGAGCAAGCGCGACGGCCGCTATCACATGACCCTCACCGGCAACCACTACCTGAGCGCCGGCTACCGGATCGACGCGGCCCACAGCGACCATCCGCTCACGGGGTGGCGGGCCGGCCTGCTGAACCCGATCGTGGTCAGCACCGCGGCGGACTTCCGCGGGCTGGGGCACAGCAGCAGCGTGATCGGGCCGGATCTCGTCTCGACCCACCTCGTCTACCACAACATGAACCCCGACCTGACGCGGCACCTCAACGTGGACCGGCAGGTGTGGAACGGTCCGGAGCTGCTGGTGCTCGGGCCCTCCCGGCAGGCCCCGGTGCCCGATCCGCCCACTCACCGCTGCGACTGGACGGAGGCCGCCGCCGCCGACGGGTGGGTCATCGAGGGCGGAGCGCTGCGCGTCGAGGGGCGGAGCGCGCTGCTGAGCGGGGTGGCGAGCGGCGGGGACCGGGGATCCGTGGCCGCGGACGGGCCTTGGGGGTCGGGTTCTGGGGATCCCTGGGCCCCCGCTTCGGGTGCGGATGTTTCGGGTGCGGACGCTCCGGGTGCGGACGCTCCGGGCTCCGACGTGCCGCGCGCCTCCGCGCGCTGGGCGATCGGCGCGGTGCCGGTGCTCACCGCCGAGCTGTCGGTGACGGCGGAGCAGGCCGCGTCCTACGGGATCTCTGTCGACGAGGACGGCGGACGGCGGGTCGTCTTCTGCGTGGACCGCGAGACCGGCCGGGTCACCGTGACCGATCGCGGGCACGAGGTGGGGGCCCTGCCGCTGCCGGCCGCCTTCGTGCACGAGGCGCTGCACACCTGGCGGATCGTCGCCGACGGGACGCGGTTCGAGGTGTTCCTCGACGGGCGACGGCAGACGGTCCCTCTCGCACCGCTCGGGACGCCGGCCGAGGTCGGCGTGCACGTCGCGGAGGGCGCGGTCCGCATCGGGCACTGCGCCCTGACGACCGTGACCCCCGAGGGCGCGGATCGTCGCGCGGCCGTGCCCGTGCCCGGGCGGTTCTGGGCGGCGCTCACCCCGGACGCAGGTGTCGGTGTGGGTCCGGGAGCCGATGCGGGTGTCGTTCCGGCTGCCGG
>JBASAE010000230.1:0-1570 GCA_049654285.1 Microbacterium sp. | reverse complement strand
GAGGCCGAGTACAAGGCCGGTGCCGACAGGCTCGTCGCCGAGCTGGGGGGCTTCGAGAAGCAGCTCGACGCCCTGCACCAGGCGAACGAGGACCGTCCGGTCTTCATCACCGAGCCGCTTCCCGGGTACCTCGCCGCCGCGGCAGGCCTGCATGACGTCACCCCGGACGGGTTCGCCGCCGCCGTGGAGGAAGGCAACGACGTGCCCCCCTCGACGCTTCTCGCGGCGGTCAAGACGATCCGCTCCGGAGAGGTCGTCGCGGTGCTGACCACGGTGCAGACCGGCGGAGGCGAGACCGGTCGGGTGACGGACGCGGCGAAGGAGACGGGCATCCCCGTCGTCGAGTTCAGCGAGCTGCTCGAGCCGGATCAGTCGTACGCTGAGTGGATGCACTCCGCGATCCAGTCCCTCACCGAGGCGCTCGCCCGGTGACCGCAGCACGGGACGAGGAGCCGATCCTGCGGATCCGGGGCGCCGGGCTGCGCCGCGGAGGCCGCGAGCTGTGGTCGGGCCTCGATCTCGACGTGCATCCCGGCGAGTTCATCGCGGTGCTCGGCCCGTCCGGTTCGGGGAAGACCACGCTGCTGCGGGCCATCCTTGGCCTTCAACAGCTGTCCGCCGGGGAGATCCGGTTCGAAGGTGCCCCGGTCCGGGGCGGCAACCGCCGCATCGGATACATCCCGCAGCAGCATCCGTTCCCCGCCGACACGTCGATGCGCGCTCGCGACCTGGTCGGGCTCGGCGTGAACGGCACCCGCTTCGGCCCGCCGATCCCGCGCCGCGGCGATCGCGACAGGGTCGACCGGCTGCTCACGGCGGTGGGCGCCGGGTCGTTCGCCGATCGGCCGGTGGGGCGGCTCTCCGGCGGCGAGCAGCAGCGTCTGCGCGTCGGCCAGGCGCTCGCCGACGACCCCGCCCTGCTGCTCTGCGACGAGCCGCTGTCGAACCTCGACCTCGCGAACCAGCGCGCGGTCACCGACATCATCGACCGGCAGCGCCGGGAACGGGATGCCGCCGTGCTGCTGGTCACGCACGACATCAACCCCCTGCTGGGCCGGGTGTCCCGCATCCTCTACATCGCGGCGGGCCGGTTCGTGCTGGGCACGCCCCAGGAGGTGCTGCGCAGCGACGTGCTGAGCGATCTGTACGGCACCGCGGTGTTCGTGCTCCGCGCCGGCGACCGTCTGGTGGTCGTCGGCGCTCCGGACGCGGAGACCCGTCACGAGCACGAGGCCACCGCATGAACTGGGGTGACATCTTCTCGTTCCAGGACTACGGCGAGCTCGTCGCCCTGCTGGCGAACTCGATCGTCGCCGGGGCCGTGCTGGGGCTGGTCGGCGGACTGGTCGGGGTGTTCGTGATGCAGCGCGACCTGGCGTTCGCGGTGCACGGCATCAGCGAACTGTCCTTCGCGGGGGCCGCCGCCGCCCTGCTGTTCGGGGGCAGCGTCGTGCTGGGATCCCTCGGCGGGGCGCTCGTGGCGGCGATCCTGATCGGGCTGCTCGGCAGCCGGGCTCGGGAGCGCAACTCGATCGTCGGGGTGCTGATGCCGTTCGGCCTCGGCCTCGGC
>JBASAE010000229.1:0-2164 GCA_049654285.1 Microbacterium sp. | reverse complement strand
ATCGAGGCCCGCGTCCGTGGCCTGCTCGCCGAGCTGTGCGTTCCCGTCGACGGTGACGGCGCATGACAAGCGAGACGCGACGTGCGCCGGTGCGCGGGTCGGCGTGGGAAGTGTTCCGGGTGTTCCTGCGCCTCGGGGTGACCTCGTTCGGCGGGCCGATCGCGCACCTGGGCTACTTCCGCACCGAGATCGTGGAACGCCGACGCTGGATGGACGACCGCGCCTACGCCGACATGGTCGCGCTGTGCCAGTTCCTTCCCGGCCCGGCCTCGAGCCAGGTCGGGTTCGGCATCGGCCTGCACCGCGCCGGATACCGGGGCGCGCTGGCCGCATTCATCGCCTTCACGCTCCCGTCCGCGGCCCTCATGCTCGCCTTCGCCTCCGGCGCCACCCTGTTCACCGGCACCATCGGGGAAGGCATCCTCGCCGGGCTGAAGATCGTGGCGGTCGCGATCGTCGCGCAGGCCGTCCTCGGCATGGCGAAGACACTCACCCCGGACCGGCAGCGCGCCGCGATCGCAGCCGTCGCAGCCCTCGCCGCGCTGCTGCTGGCCGGATCGGTCGGCCAAATCATGGCGATCGTCCTCGGCGGGATCGCCGGATACTTCGTCTGCCGCGCACCCGCCGCGAACACGGCGACAGCGGTGCGGTTCCCGGTGACCCGGGCCGCGGGGATCGCCGCGCTCACCCTGTTCGTCGCAATCCTGGCCGGGATGCCGATCCTCGCCGCCGTCACCGGCAACGACAGCGTCGCCCTGTTCGATGCGTTCGCGCGGGCCGGAGCGCTCGTATTCGGCGGCGGGCACGTCGTGCTCCCGCTCCTGCAATCCGGCGTCGTCGATCCCGGCTGGGTCACGAACGCGGACTTCCTCGCCGGATACGGTGCAGCCCAGGCCGTGCCCGGCCCGCTGTTCACCCTCGCCGCTTTCCTCGGCGGCGCCGCTGACGTCGGCCCGGGCGGGGCGGCGGGGGCGGGCATCGCGCTGGCCGGGATCTTCCTGCCCGGCTTCCTCCTCCTCATCGGCGTGCTGCCGTTCTGGAACCGCCTGCAGCACCACGAGCGGGTGCAGGCCATCATGCGGGGCGCGAACGCGGCCGTCGTCGGCATCCTCGCCGCCGCCCTCTACACACCCGTGTTCACCACCGCGATCCTCACCCCGCCCGCCTTCGCACTCGCGCTGGTCTGCTTCGTGCTGCTCGTCGCGTGGAAGCTCCCGCCCTGGATCGTCGTGATCATCGGAGCCGCAGGCGGCATCCTCGCCACCACCCTCACCTGACCGACCCGATCGGAAACGAGAACCCTCATGTCTACTCCCACCGTCCTGTTCGTCTGCGTCCACAACGCCGGCCGTTCCCAGATGGCCGCAGGCTACCTCCGCCACCTCGCGGGCGACCGCATCGAGGTCCGTTCGGCAGGCTCGATCCCCGCGGACCAAATCAATCCCGTCGCCGTCGAGGCGATGCTCGAAGAGGGCATCGACATCCGCGGCGAGGCCCCGAAGATCCTCACCACCGACGCCGTGCAGGACTCCGATGTCGTCATCACGATGGGCTGCGGCGACGCCTGCCCGTTCTTCCCCGGCAAGCGCTACGAGGATTGGAAGCTCGATGACCCCGCGGGCCAGGGCATCGACGCTGTCCGTCCGATCCGCGACGACATCAAACGCCGCATCCAGGAACTCATCGCCTCCCTCGAGCCCGCGAGCACCGAGGCGGCCAGCGCATGAGCGCGTCGGTGCTGTTCGTCTGCAAGAAGAACGGCGGCAAATCGCAGATGGCCGCCGCGCTCATGCGGCAGCACGCCGGCGACGCCATCACCGTCTATTCGGCCGGTACTGCGCCGGGCGATACGCTTAGTGCCCTCGCCGAGGAAGCGATCGTCGAGGTCGGTGCGTCGATGGAGGGCGAGTATCCGAAGCCCATCGATCCCGAGATCCTCCGCAGCGTGGATCGGGTCATCGTGCTCGGCGACGAGGCGAAGGTCGCCCCGGTCGACGGCATGGCCGGAACGATCGAGACCTGGACCTTCGAAGACCAGGCTGCATCCGACGTCGGCGGCGGCGACCGCACGCGGGCGATCCGGGATCAGATCGCCGAACGCGTCCTGCGCCTCGCCAGCGAGCTCAGCGCCGCGATGTCGTAACTCTGAACGGGAGGGCAGGAG
>JBASAE010000228.1:0-1801 GCA_049654285.1 Microbacterium sp. | reverse complement strand
CGGCCACGCGCAGGGTGGGCAGCATCGTGTCGGGCAGTTCCAGGGCGTCGAGCTCGGCGGCGGCTGCGCCGTCGATCCGCACCCGGTACCTCCCCGCGGGCAGCGGCAGCTCCGGCCCTCCCCAGCGCGATGCGCGCAGCGGGAACGTCGCCTTCCAGGTCTTGCCGCCGCCGGTGACCTTCGCGGTGACACGTGCCCGGGGCCCCACCAGCTCCGCACCGTCGGGCCTCGTCCCCGTCCCGGCGATCACCAGCGAATCGTCGTCGATCCGGACGGTCGTCGTCATCGTGCTCCCTTCGGGGCGGCTGTGCTCCTCGCAGGGGTCGTCCTCGCGCGGATCATGTCGTACAGCCGGCGGGTGTTGCCGCCGTCCCGATGCGCATGCATCTGTGCGCTGAGCGTAGCGGAACGCTCCGACCGCGCGGTGAACGCACGCGGATCGTCGAGCACACGCTCCAGGTCGTCCGTCAGTCCCGTCCAGTCACGGGAGAAGTCGGAGCCGGCGACCTCCTCGTAGCGACCGTAGAACCCTCGGGTGCGCGCGTACTCCTCGGCGTCCGGAGCGAGGTAGAGCACCGGCATCGCGAGCAGCCCCACGTCGTACGCCAGCGAGGAGTAGTCGGTGATCAGCACGTCGATCCGCGGCAGCGCAGGAGTCACGTCGGCCAGCAGGTCCGACCCCAGCATCCGCACCCGTCCGCTCGACCACGGCGGAGCGTATGCCCCGGCGCCGAGCGGATGCGATCGGATGAACAGCACGGCGTCGTGCCGCTCCAGCACCCGCACGATGCGCACCCATTCGGCGGCGTCGGGCACCGCGGGATCCGCGGCTCCGTCACGCCAGGTCGGCGCGTAGAGGATCGCACGGGTCGTGCCGAGCAGGGGCCCGGTGCGGGTGAGAAGCGCGGATGCCGCATCCCGACGCTCCGGCGCCGTACCCGCCGAGAGCACGTCGACACGCGGCTCGCCGGTGACGACGACCCGGTCGTCGCCCAGGCCGAACGCCGACTCAAGCCGCCCGCGGGAGCGGTGCGAGGCCGCGGGGAGCAGCCTGATCCGTCCCATGGCGCCGCGGTACAGCCGTGCGACCAGGCGGCGCAGCACCGCCGCCCCGGGCACCCCGGGCACCTGCACGGTCGCCGGGGAGTCCAGCCCGATGCGCTTGAGCGGGATGCCGTGCCAGAGCTGCACGACGAACGCGCCGGAGCTCGCGTACCTGTTCACGTCGCCGAGCCCGTGTGTGACGACGACCACCCCCGCGCGGGCGGTCGCCCACCAGCCGCGGACGCCGTCGCGCGGCCGGGTGCGGATGCCGAGGGCTGCGGCGTCCGCCCGCTCCCTCTCGGTGTGCACCAGCCACACCGCACGATGCCCCTCGGCTTCGACGACACGCCACAGGGCGAGCGCCCCGTCGCCGATGCCCGCACCGCAGCCGAACACCCAGGCCCGCCCGCGCGGGACGAGGAAGGTCCCCATGCGCCCCGCGGCATACAACGGGAGACGCAGCAGTTTCGCCACGTTTCCGGAGCCGAACGAGAAGGACACTTCGAGAGCCTATCGCGTGGTCTCCACCGCCCTCGCCCGGTTCATGCCGCGTTCTGCACCACGCCCAGAGAGGATGTCACACAATCTGCGGGTCCGCACCGCCAACACCCACGACAACTGTGACGCGCCCGGGCAAGGGCGTCCGCCAGGCGTACGAGCCCGCCAATCGCGTGGAACGCACAGACGCCGCATCCGTCGCTCCTTCAGAGGAGCGACGGATGCGGCGTGGTGGCTACGGCTGCAGCGTCCCGAGCGT
>JBASAE010000227.1:0-1765 GCA_049654285.1 Microbacterium sp. | reverse complement strand
AGCGCACGGGCGATCGCGACGCGCTGCGCCTGGCCGCCGGAGAGCTGGCCGATGCGTCGTGCGCCGAGCCCGTTCAGACCCAGAGCGGTCAGCGCCGCCACGGCGCGGGCATCGGCCACCGCCCGGGTCGTCCCCTGCAGCAACAGCGGCAGCGCGACGTTCTCCGCCGCGGTGAGCTCGGGAAGCAGCATCCCCTGTTGGAAGACGAAGCCCAGTCGCCGCAGTCTCAGCGCGGAGCGCTCACCGTCGGAGAGGGCCGCGACGTCGATCGTGGCGTCCTCGGCGCGCAGCAGCACCCTGCCCGCGTCCGGGCGGACGATTCCGGCCAGCACGTGCAGCAGCGTGGACTTGCCCGAACTGCTCGGGCCCATGATCGCCACCGTCTCGCCCGGACGGATCGTCAGGTCGACGTCCGCGAGCGCCGGCGTGCGGCCGTACGACTTCGCGGCGCCGTCGGCGCGCAGCAGCCAGTCGCCGGCAGGGAGGTCTGAGGGGGTGCGATCCATCACGCCTCCACGCTAGGAATCCGCCTCCACGGTCGAACACCGCCCATGGGAGGCATCCGAGGTGGCGCGCACTCCACCCCAGGGTGGTGCCGGCGCGAGGGAGGGGACCGTAGGGTGGCATCGTGAATCCCGCGGACCTCGACCTTGTGCTGCCGCGTTCGCGGCGGGGACGGTGGTTCACCGCGCACCCGCGAGTGCTCGACGTGCTGGTGATCGCGGTGTACCTGGTTCCGATGCTCTACGGACTCTCCTTCGAGTACGGAGACCTGCTCCGCGGGCTGGTCTCGTTCGCCGGTCTCTGCACCGTCGGCGCGGCCGTGGCGCTGTGGTGGCGGCGCAGCCATCCGCTGCTGGTGCTGATCGTCGCCGTCGCACTCGGCAGCCTCAACACGCTGTACCTGAACAGCAGCGCCGGTGTCGCGGTCGTCGAGAGCATGCTCACGGTGTACGCCGTGGCATCCCGCCGCCGCACCTCGATCGCGTTCCTCGGACTCGCGCTGAGCCTGGCGATCCCCACCGCGGTGATCGTCATGGATCAGCTCTGGGACTGGACCCGTCGGGACTGGCAGGTCGGCCTGCAGCCCCTCGTGCTGGTCGCCTTCGCGCTCGGACTCACCGTCCGCGCGGCGGGGCAGCGCCGGCTCGCGCAGGAGCAGCTGATCGCCGCGCGCGTCGAGCGGGCCGCACGCGACGAGCGGGCCCGCATCACCGCCGAGATGCACGACGTGGTCGCGCACTCGGTCACGGTGATGATCGCGCTCGCCGGCGGCGCGCGCACCGGCTGGCAGAAGCATCCGGAGCGGGCTCGTCAGGCGCTCGATCAGCTGGAGGACGTCGGCGCCCAAGCGCTCGCCGACATGCAGCGCATCCTGCACGTCCTGCGCGCGGATGAGTCGGACGCCGGCGATCTCCGCGATTCCGGCCACGACCTGCCCACGCTCGACGAGCTCGTCGAGCCGTTCCGCACCGCGGGACTGCCGGTGCTGCTCGAAGTCGTCGGCGACCTCCCGGACGATCCGGCGCTGCGCACCACGGTGTACCGCATCGTTCAGGAGGGGCTGACGAACGCGCTGCGCCACGCCCCGAGCGCGAGCCGCGTGTGGGTGCGAGTGGATGTCGGGGAGGACGCCGTCGCGGTGACGGTGCAAGACGACGGCGCTGCGGCCCGGGGCAGATCCACCGGCCCGGCGGGGATGTCGTCCGGCGCCGGGCAGGAGCGGCCGGCGATCGACGCGGGGCCGTCGGGTGCGGGGCAGTCG
>JBASAE010000226.1:0-13781 GCA_049654285.1 Microbacterium sp. | reverse complement strand
GGTCGAGGAGTTCGCTCGCACCAGCCTCGAAGAGGTGGACTACCTGCACGAGGCCGCCGTCGCGGAGCGCTTCGCCGCCGCCTTCGCCGACGACCCGCGCGTCGCGGCGCCGGCGGTCGCGTGGGAGCGCACCACCCGCCGTGTGCTCACCCTCTCCGACGTCACCGCGATCAAGATCAACGATCACGCCGCCCTGCGCGCCGCCGGGATCGATCCGGCCGATGTCGCCGACGTCTTCGCCGACGTGATGTTCGACCAGTTCTTCACGCACGGCTACTTCCACGCCGACCCGCACCCCGGGAACATCTTCGTCACCCCGGCGGGGCCGCAGGGCGGTGCGGACGCCCCCGAGTCGCCGTCCCCGGGATCCGCGCCGGCCTGGCACCTCACCTTCGTCGACTTCGGGATGATGGGCGAAGTCCCCTCCGGCATGCGCGAGGGATTGCGCGCGCTCGTCATGGCGGTCGCCGCACGCGACGGAGCCGGCCTCGTGAAAGCCGCCCAGCAGATCGGCGTGTTGCTGCCCTCGGCCGACACCCGTGAGCTCGAACGCGCCCTCACGGCCCTGTTCGCCCGCTTCGGCGGACTGGGCTTCGCCGAGCTGCGCGAGGTCGATCCGCACGAGTTCCAGGACTTCGCCCGCGAGTTCGGCGACGTCGCACGCTCCCTCCCCGTGCAGCTGCCCGAGGGCCTGCTGCTGCTCTTCCGTGCCGTCTCGCTCACCTCGGGCATGTGCAGCAGCCTCGACCCCGCCTTCAACATCTGGGACGCGGTCGAGCCGTACGCCGCCCGCCTGCTGCGCGAGGAGTCCGCGGGCCTGGTCGCCGACCTCGCGAAGCAGGCGCTCACGAACACCGCCGTGATCTGGCGGCTCCCCGGCCGCATCGAGGCGGTGATCGATCGGATCGAGGGCAGCACGGTCGCCTTCGACACCTCGCGCATCGATCGCCGCCTCGATCGTCTCGACCGCCTCGTGCGTCGCGGGGTCGGTGCGGTGCTGTTCGCCGGGACGCTGCTGGGCGGCGTCCTGCTGCTCCCGACGCATCCGGTGTTCGGCGGCATCCTGATGGGCGTCTCCGTCGCGCCCTTGCTCTACGCGCTGTTCGCCCGCACGCCCCGCTGACCGCCAAGGTCCTTCTGCGGGCACCACGCCCTGCAGCTGTCGCCCCGACCGTGTACCGAACAGGGACCTGATCGGCCATTTCCCCCCAGGCGTGACAGGATGGATCGTCATGGACAACCCAGACCATGAGATCTCGCTAAGTTCAGACCCCTCCTCGGCGCCCCGCGCGGCCGCCCCGACCGCCTCGCAGAAGGCCCAGCGGGCCGCCCGCAGGATCGTGCAGGACATCGCGAAGGTCCCGCCGCGCAGCGTGCATCCGGCGCTCATCCCCGGCGTCTCCGTCGAGGAGACCGGGCGCACCTACCGGACAGACCCCCTGGTGTTCGGGGTGACGATCGGCCTGCTGCTCGCCTTCATCGGCTGGGGCGTGTTCGCCGGCCCCCACCTCGCCGACACGACCGCCGCGGTGCTCGATTGGGTGATCGACTACTTCGGGGTGTTCTTCACCACGATCGCCACGATCGTGCTGTTCTTCATGCTCTTCGTCGGCTTCAGCCGATACGGGCGCATCCCGCTGGGACGCGACGACGAAGAGCCCGAGTTCTCCCTGTTCTCCTGGATCTCGATGCTGTTCGCCGCCGGCATGGGCATCGGCCTGGTGTTCTGGGGCGCCGCCGAGCCGCTCACCTTCTTCGAGAGCCCGCCCCCCGGCACGGTGGAGGCGAACACCCTCGACGCCATGCACACCGCCCAGGTGCAGGTGCTCTACCACTGGGGCCCGCAGGCCTGGGCGTTCTACGCATTGGTCGGCGGGGCGATCGCCTACGGCGCCTACCGCCGCGGACGCACCCCGCTGATCTCGTCGATCTTCACCCCGCTGCTCGGCGAGAAGCGGGTCTCGGGCCCGTTCGGACGCACGATCGACATCTTCTCGATCATCGTCACGCTGTTCGGTACCGCCGCCTCCCTCGGGCTCGGAGCGCTGCAGATCGGCCACGGCATCGAGATCGTCACCGGCCTCGGCGAGCTCGGCAACGGCATCCTGATCGGCGTGATCGCGGTCCTCACCGCGTGCTTCATCGCCTCGGCCGTGTCGGGGGTGTCGAAGGGCATCCAGGCGCTCTCGAACATCAACTCGGTCGCCGCCCTCGTGCTCGCGGTCTTCGTGTTCTTCGTCGGCCCGACCCTGCTGATCGTCAATGTGCTGCCCTCGGTCGCCGTGCAGTTCCTCGGAGACCTGCCGACGCTGATCGGCCGCTCGGCCTCGCAGGGCGAGACGGCGGAGGCGTTCCTCTCGTCGTGGACGATCTTCTACTGGGCCTGGTGGATCTCGTGGTCGCCCTTCGTCGGCATGTTCATCGCCCGGATCTCGCGCGGCCGCACGCTGCGTCAGTTCGTGTCCGTCGTGATCCTCGTGCCCGCGGTGATCTCGCTGTGCTGGTTCGCGATCTTCGGGACCGCCGCGATCGACCAGCAGCTGAACGGGGCGGGCCTGGTGACGGATCCGCCCGAGCAGGTGCTGTTCGGCGTGCTCGAGAACCTGCCGTTCTCCTCGGTCACCAGCATCGGCCTCATCCTGCTCATCGCGATCTTCTTCATCACCGGCGCCGACTCGTCGTCGCTCGTGATGGGCACGCTCTCGCAGCAGGGCCGGCCGAACCCCTCGCGCTGGGTCGCGGCGATCTGGGGCACCCTGGTCGGCGTGATCGCGGCCGTGCTGCTGGTCTCCGGTGCCGAGGGCAGCGGGCTGCGGTCGCTGCAGAACGTCACGATCATCGCCGCGCTGCCCTTCGCGATCATCATGGCCTTCATGATGATCGCGTTCTTCAAGGACCTCCGCGGCGATCCGCTCATCCTGCGGGACAAGTACGCGGTGCGCGCGGTGCGGCACAGCGTACGAGCCGGCCTGGAGGAGTACGGCGACGACTTCGCCCTCGTACCGGTGGAGTACGACCATTCCGAGGACGACATCGCCTGGGTCGAGGATGAGGTCGACGAGACCCTGGTCGAGGCCTATGAGGCCGCGACCGAGGCGATCGACATCGTTCCGGATGCCGGTGTGGACGGCGCGGATGCCACGGACGGCGGGGATTCCGCCGCGGCCGTTCCGGCGCGGGACCGTCCCGTCGAGTAGCGTCCCGCGGCACGCGGTCGGGTCAGGATGATCGCGGAGCCGCCCCGGGCAGCGCCTTGGGCGGCCTTCCCGGCCACCAGATCGACTCCCCGACGAGGGCGAAGATCGCGGGGACGATGACCGTGCGCACGACGAGGGTGTCCACGATCACGCCGATGCCGACGATGAGGCCGAGCTGGCCGAGCGTGACCAGCGGCAGGACCCCGAGCGCGGCGAACACCGCCGCCAGCACGATCCCGGCGCTCGTGATCACGCCGCCCGTGTGCGCGATCGCCTCGACCATGCCCCGCCGGGTGCCGTTCTCCGCGGACTCCATCCGTGCGCGGTGCACGAGGAAGATCGTGTAGTCGATGCCGAGCGCGACCAGGAACAGGAAGGCGAGCAGCGGCACCTGCAGGTCGAGCGCGTGCTGGCCGAACAGCACTCGGCTCAGCCAGGCGCCGGCGCCGATCGCGGCGACCGCGCTGGCGAGGTTCACGATCAGCAGCAGCACGGGCGCCACGAGCGAGCGGAGCAGGATCAGCAGCACGAGGAAGCTCACCGCGAGCACGAGCGGGGCGACGAGCAGGAGGTCCTGCCGGTTGCCCGTGCGTGCGTCGAGGTCTGTGGCGACCGCGCCGCCGACCAGGGCGTGCGCGTCCGGGATCGCGTGCACGGCGTCGCGGAGCTCGGTGATCTGGTCCAGGCTCCTCTCGGTGCTCGGCGCGTACTCGCTGGTCACCATGATCTTCGTGAGGTCGCCGCCGTCCGTGCTGCCGACCGGCCGCACGCGCACGACGCCCTCGACGCCCTGCGCCGCCGCGACGACGTCCTCGGTCCGCGACGCGTCGGCGACGATGAAGATCGGCTGCGCCTCTCCCGGTGGGAAGTGGGCGGAGAGCACCTCGAGGCCGGCGGCGGACTCGGACTGCACTCGGAACTTCTCGACCTGGTCCAGCCCCACCGAGGTGCCGAACAGGCCCGCGGCCATCACGGCGAGCAGCGCGAGGCCGGCGAGCAGACTCACGCCCGGACGCCGTACCACCCGCACCGCGATCGCCCGCCAGGCGCGGCCCTGTCGCCGGGCGTCGTCGGGGCGCGGCACGAACGGCCAGAAGACCCTCCGGCCGCACACCGCCAGCAGCGGCGGCAGCAGGAGCAGCACCGATGCCAGCGCGATGAGCAGCCCGATCGCACTGGAGACGCCGAGGCCGTGTGTGCCGGGGATGACCGCGAGCACGAGCGTCAGCAGCGCGAGCACCACGGTCACGTTGGACGCGACGATCGCGGGTACCGTCCTGCGCCACGCGGTGCTCAGGGCGCGGCGGTGGTCGGTGTCGGCCTGAAGCTCCTCGCGGTACCGCGAGATCAGCAGCAGGGCGTAGTTGGTGCCCGCGCCGAAGACGAGCACGCTGATGATGCCGGAGTCGAACTGAAGGTCCCACGCCGCGCCCGCGGCGGCGGTCATCCGGCCGGCGAGCCCGTCCGCGAGTGCGACGACGACGAGCGGGATCAGCCACAGGATCGGCGAGCGGTAGGTCACGATGAGCAGGATCGCGACGATGAGGATCGTGACGAGGAGCAGGGTGAAGTCCGCCCCCTCGAACGAGCTGGCGACGTCGGCGCCGAAGGCGGGACCGCCGGTGACCCGAAGGGCCAATCCTTCTGGCGTGTGCTCCGCGATGTCGAGGCGTATGGCCTTGATGATCTCGGCGTTCCCGGTGTTCGTGTCGGAGACCGTGATCGGGGCGACGATCACGGCAGCCCTCTCGTCCTCGCTCACGGACGGCCCGGACGGGTCGCCGGCGGTGTGGCTCCCGAGAATCGGGAGGAGATCCTTCACCTCCGCGACGTCGTCGTCGGTGAGGCTCTCGCCGTCATCGCGGGAGGCGACGACGAGCACCGACTGCCGGTCCGCGTTCGGGAAGGTCTTCAACAGTTCATCGACCTTCGCCGACTCGGAGGCGGCCGGGGCCTGTGCGTTGCCGGCCGGCGCCTCGGCCGAGCCGAAGGCTCCGAACAGGAGTGTCATGACCAGGAGGGTGAGCCCGATCGAGATCCACGCGCCGCGGCGCGAGGTCAGGGCGTCGGAGAGGCGCGAGCGCGCGCGGGAGTCTGCCATGCCTCCAGTCCACCCGCGTCCGTCCGCGCGGTCATCGTGAACAAGGTTGAGGTTCGGCTCGATCGAAAGGATGAGGCGCGCCCGCGCGTCAGCCCTCGTCGTCCCGACATCCGGGACGGACACCCGGTCGCGGGGCGGTATCGTCGAGTCCGAAGGCGGCGTGTTCCTCTTCGCGCGACGGCGGGCGGACCGAGATGCGCGGGGACGACGAAGGAGCAGGATGACGCACGCGGCGACCACGGCGCAGGAGGTCTGGGACTCTCTGGTCCAGGGCAATCAGCGGTTCATCACGGGCACGGCGGAGCATCCGCATCAGACGCCCGAGCGGCGAGGGGAGCTGAGGCAGCGGCAGAACCCCAAGGCGGCGGTGCTCGGGTGCTCCGACTCGCGGGTGCCGGGTGAGATCGTCTTCGACTGCGGCCTCGGTGACCTGTTCGTGGTGCGCAACATCGGACAGATCGTCAACGAGACCGTCATCGCGACGATGGAGTATGCGGTGCTCGCGCTCGGGGTGCCGCTCATCGTCGTCAAGGCGCACACGTCCTGCGGGGCGGTCGCGGCCGCCATCGCCGAGGGGAGCGCCGACCCCGACGCGACGACTCCGGCGATCCGCGCCGCACTCGGGCACATCCGCCCGGCTGTGGAGCAGGAGTGGCGTGCCCATCAGCGCGACTCGCACGTCTTCGATCCGGCGACGCTGGATGCGGACAGTGCGGGCCGGCATCATGCCAGCGCGATGCTGCACGAGCTGTCCCAGCGCTCGGAGGCGATCGCCGAGGCGGTCGCGGCGGGCCGGCTGAGCCTGGTCGGATGCCAGTACGACCTCGAGACGGGAAGGGCCGTACCCGTCACCGCGATCGGGCGCATCCAGATCTGAGCCCGCCGCGGCGTTCGCCCGGGGCCTGGACACCCGCAGTCCGTGCCGTGCCGCCGCCGTCATCCCCCACGCGTCTTTCTGAGATGCCGATCAGATCCTTCCCCTGGGCCCGGACACCGCTTCGACGCGCGATCGTTAACCGCTCGCCGAGGGCTGTGAAACCGCCTTCCCTAGCGTGATTCCAGGAATGCATCCCCGCGCGACGTGCGAGCGGATCGAGCATCATCAGGGAGGGGACCCATATATGAATGAGGCTTTGCTGAAGGCCACGGACGCATCTTCTGTCGCCCGGCGCACCGTGGTCAAGGGAGCGGCGTGGTCGATTCCGGTCATCGCCGCCGCCGCCGTCGTCGTACCGGCGCACGCGACCTCGGCGGCCACGCCGGAGGTCGAAAGCCCGCTCGGCGACACCATCACCACCTGGAAGGGCGACCACCACTACGGCTCCCACGAAGACGACCCGGAGCGGCGTTCGTACGACTTCCCGATCGTCGTGACCGACGGAAACGGGGCTCCGATCTTGGGTGCGCAGGTCACGGTCGTGGCCAGCGGCACAAACCGTGATGGTGACCTTCTCGGCGTATACGCATATCCGGCACCCAAGAACGGCGGTCCTGAGAGCGACCCGCACCGCACCGCGACCGTGACCACCAATGCGCAGGGCCGCGCCCTGTTCGCCGTGAACACGCAGAACCTGTCTTCCGCTGAGCGTCCGGCCACCGCGACCCTGACCGTGACGGTGACCTACAACGGCGTCACCACGACGAAGGTCATCACCGTCATCATGTCGGAGTCCGACTGATCGATGGGGACAGGCCGAGGCCGCAAGAAGGTCGGTGGCCGCCCCGACGCGCCCTTTCGTCGCCTGACTCGGACCGATAGTATCGGCCCGAGTCAGGCGCATGGGTGCGTTCTCTCTGTCGGTTGACGGCGGAGATGGTGGAGAAAGTGGAATTCGCGAATGCTTTCGATGCCGCGCTGGAGGCTCGGGGGTTGTCCCTGGCCGAGGTGCGGGAGCAGCTGCTGAGACGTGGGGAAGAGCTGTCGATCGCGACGCTCAGCTACTGGAGGTCGGGGGTGCGGCACCCCGATCCGGTGAAGTCAGCCGCCGCACTCGCCGCGCTGGAGGCTGTTCTGCAGACCCTTCCCGGTGCCCTCAGCGGGCGGGCTCCGGCCCACTCACGCAGACTGGGTGCGGTGGGGCGAGTGGTCGAGAGGCCCGTCACGGACTCGGCGAGATCTCGCATTCTGGAGCTTCTCGACGTCACGCCCATTGAGAACTATCGAACGTTGTCGATCGCCGAGACCATCGATATCGACGACTCACTGGCTTTACGCGCCGTGGAGACCACGCTCATCGTGCAGTGCGTGCGGGGCACACTAGATTCGCTCGGGTTCGTGCACGCCACCGGTCGGACCGCCTTGCGCGGGCCGAATCTCGTCGTGCTGGCGGGCGGCACCGTCACCGCCGAGGTCACGGATGCTGCGCGGACCAGCTTCGCGCATCGCGTCGAACTGGAGCGTCCTCTCGAGCAGGGCGAGACCACCATGATCGATATGCGAAAGACTCTGCCGGACGCGCACCCGGCGCAGCGCAGCCACTTCATCAGCGTTCCCCGCCGTACACGCGAGGTGCTGCAATGGTTCCGATTCGACCAGGACTTTCCGCCTGACTGGTTCGACGAGGTCGAGACGCGGGAGCGCACGCGCACCGTCACCTTGTCGGAGCCGAGGTCCGTGCACCGTTGGCGTGTTGATTTCGGCCCGGGAGAAGTGCTGGCACGCTGGGGGTACGTCGACGATGCGTAAGGGGATGCGTCGGGCATCCGATCCGTCCCGTGAGGGGAGCGGGGCATGGCGGATCACCGAGCGGAGAACTTCGCGGAGGTCTTCCGGGCGGCTCTCGACGCGCGGGGGATGACTATCACCGGCCTTAAGAACGCCCTCGATCAGCGAGGAGCGCCGATCGCTCTCGCGACGCTGAGCTACTGGCGCTCGGCATCACGGCAGCCGGATGCGGAGAAACAGCGTCACATCATCGCGGAGGCAGAGGAGGTGCTCGGGCTCGAACCGGGAAGACTGGCTTCGCTGGCGGCGCGCCCGTGGGTTCTGCGCAAGCCTCTGGAGCCTCTCATGGAGTTCCTCGATCTGGATGAGGAGGGGGAGGCGCTGCTCACCGAGGCGATGCGCGCCCTTGAGGTCACACCCACTGAGCATCTGCGGGAGCTGTCGCAACTGATGACGACCGATGTCGGCGTGGACGGCTTCCCGCGACGCAGCACGATTCGCACCATGATGCAGTGCGTCGAGGGGGTCACGCGGCGGGTGATGTGGTCGGTGCCGATGGAGAACGGCAGAGCGGACGCGGTGAGGTTCACCGTGGTCCATGGACGCGACGGCGGTCGTTGGCTCGATCCGGGCCATCGGCTCGCCGCGGTGGCGATCGACCTGGATCCTCCTCTGCACGCGGGAGACACCACGATGCTGGAGGTGCAGGTCGATTACCTCGACGGGGTGGAGACCGAGATGACGACCGGGATCTTCGAGAACCGTGTCGCGCAGAAGCTCGTCAACTGGGTGAGGTTCCACCCCGATGGCGTTCCGGATTGGTTCGTCGAGTCCGAGGTGCGTCTCGAGGGCGAGAGAAGGCGACTGCGCGGGCTCGACACCGCCACATCGATCCATCAGGTGCGGTGGAACTTCGGGCCCGGGAGCGTGAACCTGGCGTGGGGCTACGGCGATCCGCCGGACCTGAGCGAAGAGACGGGCCGCGGTGAGCACCCGGCAGGATCGGCTCGACCGTAGGGCACTGTCGTGTGATTGTCACCGTACGGCGAGGACGTCAGATGGTGGCGCCCACCTCAGAGCCCGATCGCAGCATCGACCGCTCGCGCGATCGCCGGGCCGATCGGGGCGTCGGGATCGACCGTGACGCGGTGGAACATCAGCCCGTCGGCAGCTGCCATCAGGAAGACGGTGTGCTCGGCCGCGGCTTCCCCTCCCAGCTCGAGCAGGATGCTGCGCACCCAGGCTTCCATGCCGATGCGTTGTTCGCGGAGCGGCCTTATCGCGTCGTCGTCCGCCTCGACGAAGAGGGCGTAGCGGGCACGGGTGCGGGCGATGAGCGGACCGGACTGGATGGCGATCATGCGTGAGAGCGCCTCGACGAGGTCGTCGCGGCTGTGGATCTCCGGGGGTCCGGCGTCGTCGCGTTCCTGCGTCGCCATCCACTCGATCACCCCGGCGACGAGTGCCGCGCGCGTGCGGAAGTGATTCGATGTCGAGCCGGGAGGGAGGGATGCGGCTGCGTCCACGCGCCCGTGTGTGAGCGCGCGGATGCCCTCGGTGCCGATCAGCGTCACGGCGGCATCGAGGGCGCGTCTGCGGGTGGAGCTCACCATTCGAGCCTACGGGGCGTCTCCCCGCCGGAGCAGGTCAGAGGCGGTCTCGCCCTATTCCAGACCAGCGATCCGGGCGCCGACGGCGTCGCGGAGACGCGTCGGGAGGAGGGCGTCCATCGTCATCATCATGTGCGCGGGGCCGCCGACCAGGTAGCGGGCGCGAGGGCGTCTTGCGGTGAGAGCCCGCTCGATGACTTTCCCTGCCAGGACGGGAGATGCCGCGACGGAGGCGAAGCGGCCGACGTTCTGGCGGAGCCCGGCCACATGGCGGGCGTAGAGGTCACGATGCGCCGGCGACAGCTTGCGTTCCATGTCGTCGATCATCGTGTCGACGCTCTGCCACGCCTCGGTGTCGGTCGGGCCCGGCTCGATCACGACCACCTTGATCCTCCAAGGGCGCAGTTCCACCCGCAGGGCGTCGGCGATGCCCTCGATGGCGAACTTCGACGAGCAGTACGCGCCCTCCATCGGTACGACCGAGCGGCCGCCCGTCGATGAGACGAACGCGATGCGCCCCTTGGATGCTCGCAGCCTCGGCAGTACCGCCTGCGTCACCGCGACGGTGCCGACGAGGTTGACCTCGTACTGCTGGCGAAGATCCGCGATGCTCACCCCTTCGACGGGGCCGAGCAATGCGAAGGCGGCGTTGTTCACGACGGCGTCGACGCGATCAGGCAGCACGTCATCGAGCGCTGCGATGTGCGCGGGATCGGTGATGTCGAGCCGGATGGGGACGATGCGGGCGGCGGCGGCGTCGTCGTCGGCGATGCGCTGCATGCTCGCGTCATCGCGAACCCCCGCGTACACCGTCCAGCCGGTCGCGACGAGGCGCCGCGTGGCCGCCCACCCGATGCCTTGTCGTGCCCCGGTGACGAGTGCTGTTGGCATGATCTTTTCCCTTCCCTTGACGACGTTCGCGTCTTACTATGTTCGTAGTTTAGAAACCACTAGCTTCGTAGTACAAGAGGGTAAGGGGACAATGACATGGACACAGAGACCACCGATGGCATCGGACTCGAACTGCAGCGAGAGGTCGCAGCGAGTCCGCAGGCGGTGTTCGACGCGTTGACCGATCCCGACCGCCAACGGCTCTGGCTGTCGGCGCTCGGTCCTGAAGCCGGGGCTGTCGCGACGAGCGTGGATCTGCGGGTCGGCGGCGTCTGGGAGTCCACGTTCCGCGCAAGTCCCGAGATCACCGTGCATGACGTCTGGACGTACCGGGAGATCGAGCCTGCTCGTCGCGTCGTGGCGGATCTCGTGGGCGAGTCGACCGCTGGCGGTAAGCCGATGCCCACGCTGCACGCCCGCATCGTGCTCGGCTTCGAAGCGACGGCATCGGGTACCCTCGTGACCGTCGAGCAGACCGGCTTCCCTTCCGAAGAGATGCGCGGGTTCTTCGAGAACGTCGTCTGGCCGGGTGCGCTTGGGCGTATCGAGACGCTCCTCACGGCGGCTGGGTCATGACCGCGGATGTGCCGGGCAACGGCTGCGACACGCGCGATCTGCTTGTCGTCCACCGGGTGTTGCGCAGCGTCTTCGCCCGCATCCCGCGCCTCGTCGCCGAAGCCGGCTCGGATCCCGAGCGGCATGCGGTCATCGACGCGCACCTGGATGAGATGGCTCACGCCCTGCACAGTCACCACGAGGGTGAGGATCTGGCGTTATGGGATCGCCTTGAACGGCGCCGACCGGCCTGTGCCCTGCACGTGACGCAGATGCGCACCCAGCACGCGGGGATCGCCGCGCAGCTCACGAGGGTGGCGACAGCCCACGCGGGCTGGAAGGTCGATCGCGCGGGCGGCGCCGATGCACTGGTCGGCGTCCTGGTCGCGCTGAACGACGCCCTGAACACGCACCTCGCCGACGAGGAGCGGTTCGTCCCGGAGATCGCGCCGGAACTGATCTCGCAGAAGGAGTGGGATGAGATGCGCGAGCACGGCATGGCCGGCATCCCCAGGGACCGCCTCCTCGTCCAGCTCGGATTCATGCTGCGCGAGTTCGACACCGAGGAAGAACGAGCCGACTTCTGGGGGCGCGTGCCGCTCGGGGCGCGGGTCATGTACCGGCTGTTTGGCGCCCGTCAGCTCTCCCGCGAGCTCACCGAGCACTACGGTGAAGCACCGTATACGAGCTCGACAACCGATCGCACCCGACCTCCGAACATGCGCCCGCATGAGTGACGCCCCGACGCAGACCGCGATGGTCACCGCGCAGGCAAGTCTCTGGATCGCGAGCATCACGATCTGGGTCGCCGCACTCACGCCACAGTTCTTCCGGGTCTGGATGGGGGCTTCAGACTCACTCGACGTCGTCGCGCAGCACGCCGCGCTCTGGCGTGTGAACGCACTGTTCTTCCTGGTCGGCGCGGTCGCGACGCTGGTCGGCTGCGTGCTCGTCTTCGCCTCGGAGCACGGCCCGTTGGCGTCCTCGGCATTGGTCTTGCTCACCATCGCGACAGCGCTGTGGGCGATGAGCCTTGCAGTGCGGATGAGCGTCGTCCCGGACGTCGCACTCCATCGTTCCCCGCAGGCGGATTCCTTGCTCGCGATGCTGCAGTCCGTCGCGGCCGCGGCGTGGGGTGTCGCTGCGGTGCTGCTGATCCTCGCCTGGGTCGGCATCGGCGCGGAGGTTCTGACCTCGGCGATGCTCCCCGCGTGGGTCGGCTGGGTCTGCCTCGGGTGGTCTGCGTTGGCCGCCGTCTGGTACATCGCGACCCGAGACATGCCGCCGATCATCGTGTACCTTCCCGTGCTGCCACTCGCCGTCGCGGTCACTGTGGACGCCGTGAAGGGCACGCGGTAGGCGCAAGCGGGCCGAGCCCGTGCGCAACGATGCAGTGGCTCCAACAAGAAGGTCTTGACAGCGAAGGACGCGCGTCGTAACGTACAACCAAATGGTTGCACAACGTGAACTCAGCGAGACGGAGATCGACCGTGTGTTCCACGCACTGGCCACGTCGACCCGGCGTGACATCCTGCGCCGTACGATCGACCGCGAGCAGTCCGTCTCGGAGCTGGCCCGCGACTACGACATGTCGTTCGCCGCGGTGCAGAAGCACGTCGCCGTGCTCGAAGAGGCCCGGCTCATCGTCAAGCGCGCCGAGGGACGCGAGCGGCTGGTCCGCGCGAACCCCGAGATGATCGCCCGCGCGAAGGCGCTGCTCGCCCGCTACGAAGACCTCTGGCGTGCCCGTATCGCACGCCTCGACGACCTGCTGGCCCAACCGCCGGCATCCCCGACCGCTCGAACCGAACAAGGAGAATGACATGCCCGTCATCGACATCGCCACCGATACCGAGAACCTGACCCTGACCGTCACCGCCGAGTTCGCGGCCCCCGTCGAACGGGTCTGGGGCATCTACGCCGACCCGCGCCAGCTCGAACGGTTCTGGGGGCCTCCCGGCTGGCCCGCGACCTTCCACACCTGGGACCGCACGATCGGCGGTCGTGCCGACTACTCGATGACCGGTCCGCACGGCGAGACCTCGCGAGCGTACTGGGAGTTCCTCTCGATCGACGAGCCGCGCGGCTTCTCGGTGCTCGACGGGTTCAGCGACGAGAACGGAGAGCCGAACGGCGACATGCCCGCGATGCGTATGGAGTTCGCCTTCGAGGAGGCCGGCGAGGGCACCCGCATGGTCACCACCAGCCACTTCGACTCGCTCGAGGGCCTCGAGCAGGTCGTCGCGATGGGCGTCATCGAGGGCACCAGGATGGCCATGTCGCAGATCGACGCCGTGCTGCAGGATCTGCGCGAGTACGCGCAGGGCAAGGGCACCCGTCTGGAACTGCTCGACGACACCCACGTGCGCATCACCCGCCTGGTGAACGGGCCGCGCGAGCTGGTCTGGCGCGCGCACCACGACCCTGAGCTGGTCGGCAAGTGGATGCTCGGCCCTGAAGGATGGGAGATGACCGAGTCGGTGCAGAGCACCACCGTCGGCGAGGGCTACCGCACCTCATGGGCGCCGCTCCCCGGCACCGAGGGCGAGCCGTTCGGCTTCGAAGGGGAGGTGCTGCTGATCGACGAGCCGCGCCGCGCCGTCACCACCGAGCGGATGATCGGCACCGAGGGCCCGCAGACCCTCAACGACCTCAACCTCTACGAGGAGGACGGCGCGACGCTGATCACCCTGCTGATCGAGTACCCCGACAAGGAGACTCGGGACATGATCCTCGCGACCGGCATGGTCGACGGCATGGAG
>JBASAE010000225.1:0-5429 GCA_049654285.1 Microbacterium sp. | reverse complement strand
ATGCCCTTGCGCGTGACGAACTCGTCCTCCAGCCGGGCGTACAGCTCGGCGAGATCGGTCCGCCCCGACTCGGCGATCAGCCGGTCGAGCGCCGCCTTCATGGTCGGCACCCGCGAGTCGCCCTTCTTGTAGACCCGGTGCCCGAAGCCCATGATCTTCTTCTTGTTCGCCAGCGCGTCATCGAGCCACGGCACGACGTTCGACGCCTCGCCGATCTCGTCGAAGATGTGCATCACGGCCTCGTTCGCGCCGCCGTGCAGCGGACCCTTCAGCGCTCCGATGGCGCCGACGACGGCCGAGTACAGGTCGGAGGTGGTCGAGGCGATCACCCGGGCGGTGAACGTCGAGGCGTTGAAGGAGTGCTCGGCGTACAGCACCATCGACACCCGGAACACGTCCACGGCGGTGGCCGACGGCAGCTCGCCGAACGTCATCCAGAGGAAGTTCTCCGAGTAGTCCAGGTCGTCGCGCGGGGCGATCGGCGCGAGGCCCCGACGACGACGCTGCACCGCGGCGACGACCGTCGGCAGCTGCGCGAACAGGTATAGCGCACGCCCCAGATCGAGATCGGGGTCGGTCCAGCCGCCGGCCTGGTGCAGGGTGTCGTCGAACGTGCCGAGCTGGCTGACGACGGTGCGCACCACGTCCATCGGGTGCGCCTCGACCGGGATCAGGTCGAGCAGCGCGACGGTGCGGGGGTCCAGCGCCCGCAGCGCGCGCTCACGCCTCTGGAACTCCGTCAGCTGCTCCGCGTTCGGCAGCTCACCGCTCCACAGCAGGTAGGCGACCGCCTCGAACGACTGGGTGGCCGCGAGCTCCTGCACCGGGTATCCGCGGTAGAGCAGGCTGTTCGTCTCGGGGTTCACCTTCGAGATCGCCGTCACGTCGGCGACGACCCCGGCGAGGCCCTTCTTGATGTCCTGATCGGTCATGGTCGCTCCTTCGTTCTCGTGCTCTTCCTGCCAACAGTCTCCGCCGAGACGGCATGGTCGATCCAGAGGGCGAGGTCTCCCACCCGCTGGAAGGTGTCCTCGACGCGATCCGCGTCCACGGGCTCGCCGCGAGGCGCCCAGGGCGAACCGTCCAGGGAGTGCGCGAAGCGGTTGCGCCGGTCGGCGAGCACGGAGATCCGGCCCCACTGCGCTCGGCGCTCCTCGTCCGAGACGCCGGCGGAGGCCGACCACTCCTCGAAACGGGCCTTCAGCCCTCGCGCCCTCGACGAGTCCGGGAGCAGATCGCCGAGCAGCGCTTCCAGGGCGGCGACGGCCATCAGCTCCAGCGAGCCGAGCTGCAGGGCGAGGACCGTCTCCACGGCGCCCTCCTCGCGGGCCAGGACGTCGTCCAGGTCGGCGGGTCCCCCGCCGTGGTCGTCATCGGGAGCACCCGGTGCTCGACGTTCCTCGCGCACCGCCTCGAGCGCCTTCAGCGCCTTGTCCGATCCCGTCTGGAACAGCCAGACGACGGCCGCGAGACGATCGCGGAAGACCTCCGTCTCCACCCGGCCGGACAACGGCGAGAAGTCGAGGTAGAGGTCGGCACGGCCCTGCACATCGCCTTCGCCCAGGGCGCGGTAGAGCGCGACGCTCTCCTCGTGCGTCATCGGCGTCAGGTCGGGGTGCAGGTACATGCGGGTCAGCGCTCCACGCGGAAGGTGAAGATGTTCTGGTCGAAGCGGTTGTACTGCTCGTAGTCGATCAGGTCGTACAGGTCGGCGCGGTGCTGCATCTCGCCGAGCCTCGACGTGAGGTGTCCCTCGTCGAGGAGGGTGTCCAGGGCCCGCTCCGCGGCGCCCATCGCCGTCCGCAGCAGCGAGACCGGCCAGATCACCATCCTCACCCCGGCGTCGCGCAGCGCGTCCACCGGGAACAGCTCGCTCTTGCCGAACTCGGTCATGTTCGCGAGGATCGGCACGTCGAGGGCGGATGCCACCGCCTCGAACTCCGAGAGGTCGCGCATCGCCTCGGGGAAGATCGCGTCGGCACCGGCGTCGACCAGCGCCTTCGCACGGTCGATCGCGGCGTCCAAGCCCTCGACGGCGCGGATGTCGGTGCGCGCCATGATGAGGAAGTTCGGGTCGCGCCGGGCGTCCGCGGCCGCACGGATGCGCTTGATCGCGGTGTCCCGGTCGACCACCGACTTGCCGTCGAGGTGCCCGCAGCGCTTCGGGTTGACCTGGTCCTCGATGTGGGTGCCGGCGAGCCCGGCGTCCTCCAGGGTCTGGATGGTGCGGGCGACGTTCATCGGCTCGCCGAACCCGGTGTCCGCGTCGACGATCGCGGGCAGCTCGGTCATCCGGGCGATCTGCTGGGCCCGGGCGGCGACCTCGGTGAGCGTGGTCAGCCCGATGTCGGGCAGCCCCAGGTCGGCCGAGAGAACGGCCCCCGAGATGTAGACGCCCTCGAAGCCCTTGCGTTCGATGAGCCGCGCGGACAGCGGGTTGAACGCACCCGGGAACCGCAGCAGCTCGCCGCTCGCGAGGCGCTCGCGGAACAGCCGCCGCTTCTCCTGCGCGGACGTTTGTGAGTACAGCATGGTTGGCTCCTTACATCTGGCGGTTCGAAGTGCGCGAATGGCCGTGGATCCGGTCGAAAGGCGGCCATTCACGCACTTCGAACGAGGTTCAGAACAGCCCGGCGGGGGCCTGTGCGGCGTCCAGGATGCCGGGCCTGGCCACGATGCTCAGCTCCTGCACCTCGTCGGCGGTCAGCTCGGGCAGGCGCTGCACGAGATCGAGGAACCGCTCGATCTCGGCCGGCTCGAGCACGGGCTCGGCGAGCATGCGGAACTTCGCGACGTAGTTCTCCCGGGCGAACGGGCGGGCGCCGAGCGGGTGCGCGTCGGCCACCGCGATCTCATCCACCACGGTCCGACCGTCGGTGAGCGTGATCTCGACCCGGCCGCCGAACGCCTTCTCGGAGATGTCGTTCGAGTGGTAGCGCCGCGTCCACTCGGGATCCTCGGTGGTGGTGATCTTGTGCCACAGTGCGACGGTGTCCTCCCGTGCCGCCCGCTCGGGCAGGTAGGAGTCGACGTGGTGCCAGGCGCCGTCCTGCAGCGCGACCGCGAAGATGTACGGCACCGAGTGGTCGAGCGTCTCGCGCGAGGCGGTCGGGTCATACTTCTGCGGGTCGTTCGCCCCCGAGCCGATCACGTTGTGCGTGTGGTGGCTGGTGTGGATCACGATGCTCTGCACGTTCGCGGGGTCGGCGAGCTCCGGATGCGTACCGTGCAGCCTGCGCCCCAGGTCGATCAGGGCCTGCGCCTGGTATTCCGCGGAGTGCTCCTTCGTGTAGGAGTCGAGGATGGCTCGCTTGGCCTCACCGGCGGCCGGGAGCGGCACGTCGTACGAGGCGTCCTTGCCGTCGAGGAGCCAGGCGATCACGCCGTCCTCTCCCTCGTAGATGGGGCTCGGGCTGGTCTGCCCGCGCATCGCGCGGTCCACGGCCTCGACGGCCATCTTCCCGGCGAAGGCCGGGGCGTGCGCCTTCCAGGTGGAGATCTCGCCCTTCCTGCTCTGCCGGGTCGCGGTGGTGGTGTGCAGCGCCTGTCCGACGGCCTGGTAGATCGTCTCGGCGTCGAGGCCGAGCAGGGTGCCGATGCCGGCGGCCGCCGAGGGTCCGAGGTGGGCGACGTGGTCGATCTTGTGCTTGTGCAGCGAGATCGCCTTCGCCAGATCGACCTGGATCTCGTAACCGGTGGCGATGCCGCGCACCAGCGCGCGTCCGTCTGCGCCTGTGTGCTGGGCGACCGCGAGGATCGGCGGGATGTTGTCGCCCGGATGCGAGTACTCGGCGGCGAGGAACGTGTCGTGGTAGTCGAGCTCGCGCACGGCGACGCCGTTCGCCCAGGCTGCCCACTCGGGGCTGGTGCGGTGATCGAGCGCGGCGCCGAAGACCGTGGCGCCCTTGCCCCCGGTGGAGGCGGGGTGGCTGAACGCCTGCGCGCGCGCGGCGTTGATTGGCGCACGGGTGAGGGACGCCGCGGCGACGGAGGCGTTGTCGATGATGCGGTTGATGATCATGTCGACGACCTCGGGGCCGACCTCGACCGGATCGGTCGCGACCTCGGCGATCTTCCAGGCCAGCTGCTGCTCGCGGGGGAGCTCCTCCTCCGAGCGGTACACGCGGACGTGATGGGTGACGGTCATGGGGTTCCTTCGCTTTCGGCCTGGAGGGATTCGAGGATGCTGGTGAGCGCGTTGTGCAGGTGCACGTGTGTGGCATGGGCGGCGAGGTCGCCGGAGCGTTCGGCGAGCGCCCGGGCGATCGTGCGGTGCTCGGACGCCGATTCGGCGAGCCGTTCCGGCTTGTCGCGGGCCATCCGGCGCACTCGCACCAGATGGGTGCGCACGGTGCGCAGCGCCGAGGTGAGGTAGTCGTTCGAGACGGCGGCGTCGATCGCGGCGTCGAGCCGGGCGATCAGCGCGTAGTAGGCGTCACGGCCGGCGGCCCGCGAGAGGTCGACCGCGGCGAACTCCGAGGCCAGAGCGGCGAAGACCGAGGCGTCCCCGCGCTCGGCGGCGAGGCGCGCGCTGGTCTCCTCCAGCGCGCGACGGATCTCGAACAGGGCACGGATGTCGGCCGTGTCGAGGTCGGCGACCACGGTGACGCGCGGTGACTGCTGCACGACCAGACCGTCGGCGGCGAGGCGGCGCAGCGCCTCCCGGAGCGGAGTGCGGCTCACGCCGAGGCGGTCGGCCTGCTCGACCTCGCCGAGCACGGCTCCGGCCGCGAGGGCGCCGGACTGGATCTCCTCCAGCAGCACCGCATACGCCCGATCACTTGCACGCATGTCCTCAGTGTATACATAAAAGCCATCGATTGGCACCCCATCCCCCTCCCGGAATCTCTTACGTATACAACGACAGTTCAGGGACGGAGCCGCTCACGCAGGGATCGACGGATGCCCGCCGAAGTCGTCCACCGCTCGGTCCGGCTTCGGCACACCCCGGTCCAGGTCGGGTCCGCGCAAGCGGGACAAACAGCGACTCGAACGCCCTGATCGACGGAGTGACGCGCTCGGGCGATCAGAGCTCGGGCAGCGGTTCGACCAGCTCGGGCGGTGCGGGCTCGCCGAGCTTCACGACGACGACGCCGGCGAGCACCAGGACGGCGCCGATCGCCTGCAGCGGCTCCGGCAGCTGATCCAGCAGCATCCAGCCGAACAGCATCGCGGCGATCACCTCGGCGAGCGCGACGAACGAGGACAGCCTCGATCCGAGCATCCGGGTCGAGGCGATCCCGAGCACGTAGGCGAGCGCGGTCGCGATCAGCCCCATCGCGAGCACCGGCACGAACCACGGCACCGAGCCGAACCGGTACGCGATGTCGCCCGTCGTCCAGGTCACGGGGAGCACGCCGATGAGCCCGGCCGCGGTCAGCCCGACGGCGCCGAGCAGCAGACCGAGCCCGGCCAGCGCGATCGGCGGC
>JBASAE010000224.1:0-2120 GCA_049654285.1 Microbacterium sp. | reverse complement strand
CGGCCGCGGATCGTTCACCGAGTCGTTCCCGCTGTTCGGCTACGACATGCGGGACTACGAGGCGCTCTTCGAGGAGAAGCTCGATCTCTTCGCGGAGCTGCGCAAGGAGCAGCCGGTCACGTGGTCGGGCACCATGCGCCCCGCGCTGCAGAACGCGGACGTCTTCCCGAAGACCGAGGGTGGCGGACTGCGCACCTCCGTCGGCGTCGGGGGCAGTCCGCAGTCGGTGATCCGGGTGGCTCGCTACGGGTTCGGCCTCACGCTGGCGATCATCGGCGGCGCCGCGGCCCGGTTCGCTCCGCTCGTCGAGCTCTACCATCGCGCGGTGGACAGTTTCGGCACGGAGCGGATGCCGATCTCGGCGCATTCACCCGGACACATCGCCGAGACCGATGCGGATGCCTGGGAGCAGGCGTACCCCGGGTTCGAGGCGATGAACTCCACGATCGGACGGGAGCGGGGCTGGCCCGCATACAGCAGGGCGCAGTTCCAGAACGACGTCGGCCCGATGGGCGCGGTGTACTCCGGATCCCCGGACCGGGTCGCCGCGAAGATCGCCGACACGGTCAGGGTGCTGGGGCTGGGCCGGTTCGAGCTGAAGTACGCGACGGGAACGACGCCCCACGCGCAGCTGCTGCGCAGCATCGAGCTGTACGCGACCGAGGTCGTGCCGCGCGTGCGAAGGCTGCTGGCCGACTGAGCGCCTGCCCGACGGCATCCCGCATCCGTCCTACGATGTGAGGATGTCCGACACCTCACCGCCGAGTGCCCACCCCGCCACGTCGGGCACCGGGTTGCCGAGCCGTCGTTCCCTCGCGGCGCGGATGGACGCGCTGCCGTTCACCCGGCGCCACCTGCGGGTCCTCACCGGATCCGGCATCGGCTGGGCGCTGGACGCCATGGATGTCGGACTGATCTCGTTCATCATCGCCGCCCTCGCCCAGCAGTGGTCGCTCAGCGGAGCCCAGATGGGATGGATCGCCTCGGTGGGGTTCATCGGAATGGCGATCGGCGCGAGCGTCGGCGGCCTTCTCGCCGATCGCTACGGGCGACGACACGTGTTCGCGATCACCCTGCTGATCTACGGACTCGCGACCGGGGCGAGCGCGCTGGTCGGCGGCCTCGCCGTGCTGCTCGTGCTGCGGTTCTTCGTCGGGCTGGGGCTCGGCGCCGAGCTCCCGGTGGCGTCGACCTACGTGAGCGAGTTCGCCCCGGCCCGTATCCGCGGCCGTCTGATCGTGATCCTGGAGGCGTTCTGGGCGGTCGGCTGGACCGCTGCGGCGCTGATCGGGTACTTCGTCATCCCGGCATCCGCGGATGGGTGGCGATGGGCGTTCGCGCTCGGCGCGATCCCCGCCGCGTATGCGCTGGTGGTGCGCTGGGGACTGCCGGAGTCCCCGCGCTGGCTCGCCTCGCGGGGCCGCATCACGAGGGCGGAGCGCATCGTGGACGCCTTCGAGGCGGATGCCGGCATCGTCGCGGGGCCGGCGATCAGCAAGGAACCGGAGACCCGCCCCATCGCCGTGACCGCCTCCGGGCGGCTGAGGTCGCTCTGGGGAGCGGAGTTCCGGGTGCGGACGGCGTCCATCTGGCTGGTGTGGTTCTGCGTGAACTTCGCCTACTACGGCGCGTTCATCTGGATCCCCAGCATCCTCGTCGCCGCCGGGTACGACCTGGTGCGCTCCTTCGGATTCACGCTCGTGATCACCCTTGCCCAGCTTCCCGGCTATGCGGCCGCCGCATGGCTGATCGAGGTGTGGGGGCGGCGCCTCACCCTCTCGGTGTTCCTGGTCGGCTCAGCGGTCTCGGCCGTGCTGTTCGGCACGACGGATGCCGTCGCGGGCATCGTCGGGTTCGGGATGGCGCTCTCGTTCTTCAACCTGGGAGCGTGGGGAGCGCTTTACGCCGTCACGCCCGAGATCTACCCCACCTCGCTGCGCGGAACGGGCGCGGGCTGGGCAGCCGGGGTGGGCAGGATCGCATCGATCATCGCTCCGCTCGCTGTTCCCCAGCTGCTCGCCGCGGGCGGTGCGCCGCTGGCCTTCGTGGTCTTCTCGGCGTTCTTCACGGTCGCAGCCGCAGCGGCCTGGGGTCTCGTCGATCGGCGCGGCGAGAGTCTC
>JBASAE010000223.1:0-3367 GCA_049654285.1 Microbacterium sp. | reverse complement strand
GTGCGATCCTGCCCCGGCACCGGGCGTGAGCGGCGGCCGTAGATCAGCTCCGAGGAGTCGAGCAGCCAGGGCACCAGCGTGATCGTCACGCCGTGCACCATCGTCAGCTGGCTCGCCATGCGGCGCGCGCGGCGGTTGTGCAGCACGGTCTCCCACCAGTGCCCCACGATGTACTGCGGCAGGTACACGGTGACCACCGAGGGGCCGTGCTCCTCGCGGTACCGGTCGATGAACGCCTCGACCGGCTGCGCGTAGGTGCGGTACGGCGACTCGACGATCAGCAGCGGCACCGGCATGTGGTGCTCCGCCCATTCGCGCTGCAGCTGCTCGCCGTCGTGGGGGTCGGTGGCCACGTGCAGCGCGACGGTCTTGTCGTGCCGGGCGGCGAGGGCGTAGTCGATCGCCTTGAGCACCGGTTTCTGCAGCCGGTTCACCAGCACGATCGCCACATCGCCCGAGGCGCCGAAGTGCGTGGTGTCGTCGACCGCGATCTCGTGCTCGACATCCCGGTAGTAGCGCTTGACCCCGAGCATCAGCACCGCGAGCACCGGGATCGCGAGGAACACCAGCCAGGCGCCGTGCGTGAACTTGGTGATCGTCACGATCACGAGCACCAGCACGGTGAGCACCGCGCCCGTGCCGTTCACGGCGATGCCGGTCCAGACATCGCGGATCGAGCCGGCCCCCTCGGCGTCCTCGCCCGAGCGGATGCGGCCCAGCATCGTCCTCCAGTGCCGCACCATGCCGATCTGGCCGAGCGAGAACGACACGAACACCCCGATGATGTACAGCTGGATGAGGTTGGTGAGGTTCGCCCGGAACACGACGAGCACGGCGACCGCGGCGATGCCGAGCAGGATCATCCCGTTCGAGAACACCAGCCGGTCGCCGCGGGTGTTCAGCGCCTTGGGCGCGTACCCTTCCCGGGCCAGGACCGAGCCGAGCAGCGGGAACCCGTTGAACGCGGTGTTCGCGGCCAGCAGCAGCACGCAGGCGGTCGCGGCCTGGATGACGAAGAACGGGATGCTGTTCAGGCCGAACGTCGCCGCGGCGACCTGCGCCATCAGGCTGGGCTGCGGATTCGTGCAGTCGAACCCGATCAGGTCGCAGGGGTTCTCGGCGTAGTGCACGCCGGAGATCAGCGCGATCGCGGTGAGCCCGGCGAACAGCAGGGCGGCGATCGATCCCATCATCGCGAGGGTCGTCTTGGCGTTGCGGATCTTCGGGACGCGGAACGCCGGCACCCCGTTCGACACAGCCTCGACGCCGGTCAGCGCGGAGCATCCGCTGGAGAACGCCCGCAGGATGACGAGCACGAGCGCCGCCTGGGTCAGGCTCTCGGCGTGCACGGTGTACGCGGCGCTCGCCGCGACCGGGGCGTCCCCCAGCAGCGTGCGCACCAGGCCGGTGAGGATCATGACCCCGACCGAGCCGATGAAGACATACGTCGGGATGGCGAACACCGAGGACGCCTCGCGCACCCCCCGCAGGTTGACGATGACGATCAGCGCGACGAACCCGACCGCGAGCTCGACGCGCCAGGGGTTCAGCCCGGGCAGCGCCGAGATGATGTTGTCCACGCCCGAGGCGATCGACACCGCGACGGTGAGGACGTAGTCGACCAGCAGCGCGGCCGCGACGATCACCGAGGGGATCTCGCCGAGGTTCTTCTGCACCACCTCGAAGTCGCCGCCACCCGAGGGGTATGCCTTGATGATCTGCCGGTAGCTGAGCACCACGACGATCAGCAGCACCACGACGGCCGCCGCGACCCAGGGGCTGAGGGTGAGGAACGACACCCCGCCGATGAGCATGATCATCAGCATCTCCTGCGGCCCGTAGGCCACCGAGCTGAGCGCGTCGGACGCGAAGATGGGCAGCGCCATGCGCTTGGGCAGCAGTTGCTCACTGGCCTGCTCGGTCGTCAGCGGCTCGCCCAGCAGGAGGCGCTTCGCGAGCGGGGCCTCCCCCTCGTGTGCACTCGTCACGAGCCGCGACATTACGCCTGCGGATTCCGTCGCGCAACTAACGCGCCGATACGTCATCCGGAGCATGTGAGGGGAAACCCCGATGCGAAGGGCGTCCGGCGCTCGGCACAGTATGCGTGGACGAGTTCGGCCAGGTGGATGCGGAGTGGTCATGAGGGTACGGATGGGCGCGCTGGGGCGCATGGTGGCAGCGGTGACGGCGGCGGGGATGCTGGCGACGGCGTTCTCTGCGGCAGCGGCGGCCGAAGGGCAGACGCCCCCGACGGTTGGAGCCATCGAAGGTGCGTATGCGTTCTCGTCGCTCGGGAGTGTCGAAGAGACCTGGGAGCACCGCAATGCGCTGAGTGCGGATGGTGCCAAGGCGGCGGTCGCGGTGGATGTGCTCGATCCGGACACCGGCCTGCCGGGGCGGACGCAATTGATGCTGATCGACACGGCGACCGGGGAGCGCGCTCCCGTCGCGGGTGGTGCGGCGGGCAGCTCCTGCCCGGCGATCAGCGGCGATGGCACCATGGTGGCATTCCGCGGGGACCCCACCGGAACGCTCCCTCGGCCGGCCGGGATCAGCGGCGACTGGGGCTACCTGTACGACATGGCGACGGATGCCACGGTGCCGTTCCCAGTGCCCGATCCCGCTCTGCGCGGCGATGCCTATGACGACCGGCTCTGCCCGCTCGCGATGAGCCAGGATGGCACCCGGGTGGCGTTCACGCTGTGGGAGCGGGTGTTCGTCGCCGACTTCGGCGCCGAGGGCGGCTCCGCCACCCCGGTGCTGGAGGGGCTGGGGTCGGATGATGTTCCGCAGGGGACGTTGAGTGCGGACGGCTCGCGGCTGCTGATCGACGGGCGGACGTATTGGGACCCTGACCATGGCGAGATGAAGGACAGCGTCGTCATCGACCTCGCCGGATCCACTGAACTTTGGAAGACCTCGGTGGAGAAGGACGTGGATGTCGCGATGAGCCGCGACGGGCGCTCCGTCGCCTGGCTGGAACCGGGTGCCGTGCTGTCGGCCGAGGACGAGATCCAGCGGCAGGAGGTGGTGCTCGCGGTGCGCGAGCTGGCATCCGGAGCCGAGCGGCGCATCGTCCTGGGCGAGGAGCAGGAGCTTTTCAACGAGCTCCCGGAGCACTGGTACGTGCTGCTGACCGCCGACGGTGCGGGGGCCTACGTCTCGATGCACGACACGATGCGCCGAGTCGACATCGCGTCCGGCGCGGAGGAGACGGTCGTCGATGCGAGTCGTGCGCTGGAGGGGGTGACATGTGCGAACGAAGAGGACTGCTTCCCGCTGATCGCCGACCCCGTGATCAGCGATGACGGCGCGGCGGTCGCGTTCCTGCTCACCGAGCGCGGGGAGTACCGGCAGGATGTGCAGC
>JBASAE010000222.1:0-1647 GCA_049654285.1 Microbacterium sp. | reverse complement strand
GCAGCACCCGGAACGGCTGGCTCTGCCGCAGCACCCGGACGCCGGCGCGGTAGTGCTCGTCGACAGACGACCCCGCGACCACCGGCAGCGGCGGGCGCCGCGGCGCGACGGTCGCCGCCACCAGCATGCCCACCGCCAGCACGACGGCGGCGACGACGGCCATCACCAGATAGCCGCGCAGCGGGTCGCCGGGGAACATCCCCCGGATCTCGGGACCGCCCGCGCCGAACAGCAGGATCGCGACGGTGAGCATCACCACGCGCCAGGTCAGCAGCCGGGTGCGCTCGCGATAGTCGTCGGTGAGCTCGGCGGGCAACGCGATGTACGGCACCTGGAACAGGCTGAAGCAGGTCGCCGCGAGCATGAACGCGAGCAGCACCCAGACCGCGGCCGGGACGGCACCGAACCCGTGCGGCACCGCGAAGGTCAGCACGAACGCGACGGGGAGCCCGACACCGCCCATCAGCATGAAGCGGCGGCGGGTGCCGCGGTGCGCATAGGAACGGTCGCTGAGCCCGCCGATCACCGGGTCGATGAGCACGTCCCACACCTTCGCGGCGGTGACGATCGCGCCCGCGGCGAGCGCGGTCACCCCGAGCGAGTCGGTGAGATAGTAGACCAGCACGAGTCCGGGCAGCGTGGCGAATCCGCCCGTGCCGAGTGAGCCGATCGCGTAGCGGGCGACCTGCCCGCGGGTGAGTGCCGACGCTGACCTCATGCGCTCACTCTAGAGGGAGCGCATGCTCACGGGCATCCGCCGCCGCGGCATCCGTGCCGTCGCCCGCGGGCCGACGCGTCAGACCAGCGCGCCCGAGACCGGCACCGTGTTCGCGAACAGGTCTCCGACCGGGCAGTGCGCCTCGACGACGGCACGCAGCCGCTCGTAGTCCTCGGTCGTGTCCGGGCCGGTGATGTCGACCCTCACGCGCACGTCGTGGAATCCGGCGCGACCGGACTCGTCGATGCCGAACAGCTTGCGCACGTCGAGGTCGCCCTCGGCGGTGATCTCGATGTCGTCGATGGTCAGGCCGAGCGCCTGCGCGTAGAGGCGGAACACCACGACCTGGCACGAGACCAGCGCGCCCAGCGCGTACTCGACGGGGCTGGCCGCCGCGTCGTCGCCGGCGAGCCCGGCCGGCTCGTCGACCAGGAAACGATGCTTGCCGGCGCGGATCTCCGTCCCCACCGAGCCGATCCCCCGGCCGCTGACCCTGTACGTGAGCTGCGCGTTGCCGGCGTCCTGTGCGATGCGCTCGCTCCATGCGGTCCCGGCGGAGGTGAGGCGCGCTGCGCGCTCATCCGCGGTGACGTCGGCGATCGGGGAGGCGTCCTGGAGAAGTGTCATGCGGCGACGCTATCCGGACGCCCGTTCCCCCGCATCCGTCCCCGTCACGCCCCGCAACACACCGTCATGGGACGCAACATTCAGCGCTTGTAGTTCGGGGCCTCGACCACGATCTGCACGTCGTGCGGATGCGACTCCTTGAGCCCCGCCGCGGTGATGCGCACGAACTTGCCGCGGGCCTTGAGCTCCTCGATCGTCCGAGCGCCGACGTAGAACATCGACTGGCGCAGCCCGCCGATGAGCTGGTAGGCGACCGCGGCCACCGGCCCGCGGTACGGGACCTGGCCCTCGATGCCCTCGGG
>JBASAE010000221.1:0-1825 GCA_049654285.1 Microbacterium sp. | reverse complement strand
CCACCCGGTCGGGCAGGCTCACCTCGAGGCGCTTTCCGCCGACCTCGACGACCACGGTGGGTCGCGCAGCGAGGGGGGCCGGGTCGTCCAGCTCGCCGTCCCAGGCCGGGATGTCGTTCACGAACTCGGTCTCGATCCAGCGCGTGTACACGCCGAACCGGCCGTCCTCGGCCGTGAAGGCGGGGTCGCGCACCACCTTGCGATGGAACGGGAGCACCGTGGGGAGACCGGCGACCTCGAACTCGTCGAGCGCGCGGCGCGCACGCTCGAGCGCCTCGGCGCGGTCACGGCCGGTGACGATGATCTTCGCCAGCAGCGAGTCGAAGGCGCCGGAGACCTGGTCGCCGGCGGTGACGCCGGAGTCGAGCCGGATGCCGGGGCCGCCGAAGGTCTTGAAGACGTGGATCGGGCCGGGCTGCGGCAGGAAGCCGCGGCCCGGGTCCTCGCCGTTGACCCGGAACTCGATCGAGTGCCCCTGCGGCTCGGGGTCGCCGTAGTCGAGGGTGCCGCCGGCCGCGATGCGGAACTGCTCGCGCACCAGGTCGATGCCGGTGACCTCCTCGGAGACCGGGTGCTCGACCTGCAGGCGCGTGTTCACCTCGAGGAAGGACACGGTGCCGTCGGCGCCGATCAGGAACTCGCAGGTGCCGGCGCCGACATAGCCGACCTCCGTGAGGATGGCCTTAGAGGCGCTGTTCAGCGCCTGGTTCTGCTCCTCGGTGAGGAACGGCGCCGGCGCCTCCTCGACGAGCTTCTGGTGCCGACGCTGCAGCGAGCAGTCCCGGGTGGAGACGACGACGACGTTGCCGGCGGCGTCCGCCAGGCACTGGGTCTCGACGTGCCGGGGCTTGTCGAGGTACTTCTCGACGAAGCACTCGCCTCGGCCGAACGCGGTGACGGCCTCACGGGTGGCCGACTCGAACAGCTCGGCGACCTCGCCGAGCTCGCGGGCGACCTTGAGGCCGCGTCCCCCGCCGCCGTAAGCCGCCTTGATCGCGATCGGCAGGCCGTGCTGCTCGGCGAAGGCCACCACCTCGTCGGCGCCCGAGACCGGCCCGGGCGTCCCCGGTGCGAGCGGGGCGCCCACCTTCTCGGCCACCGCGCGGGCGGTCACCTTGTCGCCCAGGGCGTCGATCGCCTCGGGCGACGGCCCGATCCAGGTCATCCCCGCGCCGATGACGGCGCGGGCGAACCCGGCGTTCTCGGCGAGGAAGCCGTAGCCGGGGTGCACGGCGTCCGCGCCGGAGCGGCGTGCGACGGAGAGGATCTTGTCGATCTGCAGGTAGGTCTCGGCGCTGGTGGCGCCGCCCAACGCATAGGCCTCGTCGGCCAGGCGTGCGTGCATGGCGTCGCGATCCTGGTCGGCGTACACGGCGACGGAGGAGATCCCGGAGTCCCGGGCGGCGCGGATGATGCGTACGGCGATCTCGCCGCGGTTCGCGATGAGCACCTTGGCGATATCAGGCATGACTGTCAGCCTAGCGAGTGTCGCGCCGATCCTTTTGACGACATCCCACAAGAAAATCAGAGGATCGTATCGGGATAGTCACCAGTGGGACGGGCTACCAGAGGTCCGTCCAGGTCACGCCGAGCTCCCCGGTCAGCCGACGCAGGGTCGAGAGCGACATCCCCACGACCGTGGACGGGTCGCCGTCGACCCGGGTGATGAACGGCCCGCCCAGGCTGTCCACCGTGAAGGCCCCGGCGACGTGCAGCGGCTCGCCGGTCGCGACATAGGCGTCGATCTCGGCGTCCGAGACGTCTGCGGCGAAGGTCACGGACGCCTCCGCGACCGCGTACGCCTCGGTGGGCTCCGCCTCCGGGC
>JBASAE010000220.1:0-3074 GCA_049654285.1 Microbacterium sp. | reverse complement strand
AACCTGCCCCCTCTGAACGGCGTCGACGACAAGCTGCAGGGCGACTTCGCCAAGGGGATGAGCGCGATGGTCGCGGGCGCGCCCAGCTTCCAGCAGTCCTGGGACCTCGCGCTCTCGCCGGCCGCGTCGGCTGAGCTCTGGACGCAGCTCGACCTGCTGTTCAACGGCTCTGCGACCCCGCAGCAGTTCGCCGACAGCATGAACAAGACGATCGGCAAGTAACCTCAACCATCATGTCGAAAACACGAAGCGGTGGGACCGCATCCCGCATTGCAGCTCCGAGCAACTGGTACGTCGTGCCCGCGCTCGTGGTGTTCCTGGTCTTCGCGATCGCCCCTCTGGTGGTCGCGCTGGGCCTGAGCTTCACCAGCTGGGACGGTCTCACCGCTCCGGTGTTCAACGGCATCGCCAACTGGGTCGACAAGCTGACCAGCCCGGTCACGGGCAACGCGCTCCTCCTGAGCTTTCAGGTGATCGTGTTCTCGTGGCTGATCCAGACGCCCATGAGCCTGCTGCTCGGGGTGTTCATGGCGGGGCAGCAGAAGTACCGGGCGGTGCTCGGCGCGCTCTACTTCCTGCCGCTGATCCTCTCGTCGGCGGCGATCGCGATCGCGTTCAAGGCGCTGCTCGACCCGAACTACGGGATGGGCAGCTCACTGCACATCCCGCTGCTGTCCCAGGACTGGCTGGGCAACCCGGCGCTCGTGCTGTACGTGGTGATCTTCGTGATCGCCTGGCAGTTCATCCCGTTCCACTCGCTGCTCTACCAGGCCGGCGCGCGGCAGATCCCCGCCTCGCTCTACGAGGCGGCGGCGCTGGACGGCGCCGGCCGGGTGAAGCAGTTCTTCCACATCACGATCCCGCAGCTGAAGAACACGATCGTCGCGTCGTCGACGCTGATGATCGTGGGATCGCTCACCTACTTCGACATCGTGTACATCCTCACCCAGGGCGGACCCGGGTACGCCACCCGCCTGTTGCCGCTGGACATGTACCTGACGGGCTTCCAGGCGAGTGATCTCGGCGGCGCCAGCGTGCTGGCCGTGCTGCTCATCGGCATCGGCCTGCTGCTGGCGTGGGGGCTGACCAAGCTGACCGGATTCAACCAGATGTCCAGCCAGCAGGACGGGGCGTGAGCACCATGAGCACCGAAACCGATCAGACCCGCCGTACCCGAGGCGGCGCTCGCCCGAACGTCGTCGGCGGGGTTCTCGGCTGGATCTGGCTGATCGTCATCATCCTGCCGATCTACTACGTCGTCATCACCAGCCTCAGCAGGCAGGGCGAGTTCTACACCCGCAACCCGCTGCTGCCGCCCTCGGACCCCACGCTCGATCCGTATGCGCAGGTGATCGCGAGCAACTTCTTCACCTACTTCCTGAACTCGGTGATCGTCACCGGGGTGACCGTGATCGCCGTGGCCGCCGTGTGCCTGCTCGCCGCGTACGCGATCGTCCGCAGCCGCACCCGGTTCGTGAAGAGCACGTATGCGCTGTTCCTGCTCGGACTGTCGATACCGGTGCAGGCGGTCATCGTCCCGCTGTTCTTCATGCTCGGCGAGGTCGGCCTCTACGACACGCTGTGGGCGATCATCCTTCCGTCGAGCGCGTTCGCCATCCCGATCACGATCCTCATCCTGGTGAACTTCCTCCGCGACGTCCCCGGCGAGCTCTTCGAGGCGATGCGCGTCGAGGGGGCCAGCAACGGGATGATCCTTCGGAAGCTCGTCCTGCCGATGGCCCGACCTGCGCTCGCGACGGTGATCATCTACGACGCCCTGCAGGTGTGGAACGGCTTCCTGCTGCCTCTCGTGCTCACGCAGAGCGACGACATGCGGGTGCTGCCGCTGGCGCTGTGGAACTTCCAGGGCCAGTTCAGCGTCAACGTGCCGGCGACGCTCGCCGCGGTCGTGCTGTCGGCGCTTCCGATCCTCGTGCTCTACGTCCTGGCGCGACGACAGTTGGTCAGTGGCCTGACGGCCGGTGTGGGGAAGTAGCGGCCGGGTGCGGGTTCACCGCGTCGGCGTCTCCTCGTCAGGACGACGGCCGGGCTAGCCCAGGCCTTCGCAGTAGGAGATGAGCGTCGTCTCGCCCGACCGGAGGGCGCCGTCCCAGGCCTCGAACATCGTGTCGGCCTCGGAGATGAGGTCGTTCAGCTCGTCCTCGGAGAGCTGGCGGAGCTGCTCGCCCGTCATGGCGGTGACGACCTGCTCGTCGTAGTAGGTCCCGTAGGCGTCGTACATGTCCACCAGCTCGGTCAAGACATCGGTGACCGTCACCTGCACCAAGGCGGCTTTGAGCTGCGTCAAGGCCGCCTCGCCCTGTGCGATGCCCTCCTCCACGTCGCCGCGGCCGGCGGCGCTGGTCGCGGCGTTGAAGGCGATCGCTCCGTCGGCCCAGTCCTCGTTGACGATCGCGCAGGCCTGCTCGCCGGTCTGCCCGTTCTGCACGGGCCCGCACAGGTCGTACCGCTGCAGATCGGCGTCGGCCATCGCCCGCTGGTAGGCGGTGATCTTCTGCCCGATGATCACCAGCCTGTTCGAGGGGTCGTTGAGGTCGACGACCTAGCCCGGGGGGACGTCCGCCAGCGCTTGCCAGATCTCATCGGCGTACTTCTGGTGGACGTCGATCGTCGTTTCCAGCACGCCGCGAACCTCGGGAGCGTCCACCCGGTCGGCGATGGCCTGCAGGTCGGAGATCATCGCCTGGTGCTCGACCTTCTCCTGCGCGAAGTCGTTCCGGCCGGCGGACGCGATGCCGTCCCACGGCTCCAGGGCCCATCCCCACTCGGAATCGACGACCTCGCAGGCGGCGTCCCGGGCGTGCTGCGCCGAGGGGGTCTCGGCCGTATCCGTGCTGGGGCGCTGATCGGAAGAGAGCAGCAGCGCCGAGCATCCGACCGCGCTGAGGGCCGCAGCAAGGCCCATCACGACGATTCCGGTTCGTCTGACCGCTGCGCGCATCGTGTTTCTCCTTGCCTGGCGTCACGAGCGGGGCGCGGTCGTCACATTCCGAAGCCCCCCGACCGGTGTGATCCGTCCGAGCCTATCGGAGTCGCGTAGCGGCGAACACAGG
>JBASAE010000219.1:0-5763 GCA_049654285.1 Microbacterium sp. | reverse complement strand
CTATGCGGTTATACGGCGATTATTGCGGAGATCCCTGCGAATCACAAGCGTGTAAGCCACGTAACGGCCCCGATCCGTGGATCGGGGCCGTTCCGTGGCTGCGCGCGGGCTCAGGCCTCGCTCATCGCGAGCTTCTCCTGCTGCCCCTTGGCGGCGTAGTACGCGGCGCGGGCCGCGTCACGACGGGCCTGCTCGGCGTAGCCCGCCTCGAGGACGTCCTGGTCGACCTCGAACTGGGTGTGCTGGTCCGTGCCGTGGTACTTCTCGATGTAGGCGTCCAGCTCGGGACCGCTGGTCCACGAGGTGATGAGGTTGTAACGCGGCTCGGTGCCGTTGTGGGTCGTGGCATGCCACAGGCGCTGGGTGTCGATGATCAGCTGTGCGCCGGCGGGGAGGGCGATGCGCACCTCGCCCGCGGGGTCCGTGCGGTTCTCGCGCAGCACGAAGAAGCTGTCCTTGTCATCGGTGAGGTTGAAGAAGCCGCGCACGACCCAGCCGGTGCCGTCGGGGTTCAGGCGGTTGTTGTCGTCCTGGTGCAGGTTGTACAGGCACTCGCCGTACGGGGTGGGCTGCAGCTCGATGATGCGGCAGCGGCCGACGTTGGCACCGGGTTCCTGGGCGCGGCGGGCCAGGTTCGGAGCCTTGGCGACCTGCGACTCGATCCACACGCCGTCCTTGTCGGTGCGCGGCGGCTTGTGGTTCCAGAACCCGTTGCACTCGATCTCGCCCTTGGCGCTGGCGAGCGGGGCGAAGCGGGTGTCGCCCGAGGACTTCCAGTCGTTGTATTCGACGTCGAGCCACTCCTTCGGGTCGAGCTCCTGGGCATAGCTGTCCAGGACGACGAAGCCCTTGTCCTCCAGCGCTGCAGACTTGATGTATCCCATCCGAGTCATGTCCTTTCCTGTGCGGGCCAGCGAAGTTTTTACAGGCCCTGCTCCGCCGATTCTACCGTCCGACCTTGCGCCGCCCTGGGAGTCCCCGGCCAGACGAGGGGCCGCGCGGATAGACTCGTTGCGGCGGATCCGCACCTCCGCTGCTCGGAGGGATCACGCAGTCATGGCCACGGCTACCAACGTCGAAGCGACCGCCACGGGGACGATCGAGTGGCTGTCCGCACCGGCCACGACCATCGTGGTCCCGGTGTATCAGCGTCAGTACCGCTGGGACATCGGCGGGTGCGAGCGACTGCTCTCCGACGTCCGTGCCGTCGCCGCCGGCGACCAGTCGCACCGGCACTTCATCGGTTCGATCCTCTCCGCCGAGAACGGCGACGACCCGTCATCCGGGGCCGACCTCATCCTCATCGACGGACAGCAGCGCCTGACAACGATCATGCTGCTGGCCGCCGCGCTGCACCACACGGTGCGCGATGTCGATCCGGCGATGGCCGCCGAGCTGGAGCGGGTGCTGGTCCGCCCCGATGACCCCGATCGCACGAAGCTGCGGCCTCACGACGCCTGGGCGGAGCTCTTCGAGTCCGTCGTGCTCGATCGACGCGACGACGCCGAGCGCGAGTCCCGCTTCGACGACAACTACGCGTTCTTCCGCAGCCAGATCCACGCCACCGAGGCCCCGCGCATCTGGGAGGGCCTCAAGCGCCTGGAGCATGTGTCGATAGCCCTCGGCGCGGCGGCGAACGCACAGCAGATCTTCGAGAGCCTGAACTCCACCGGGGAGCCGCTGCGTGACCACGAGCTGATCCACAACTACGTCCTGATGGGCCTCTCGCACTCCCAGCAGGAAGAGGTCGAGCAGCGGTACTGGCTGCCGATCGAACGCGCGACCGGCGAGACCATCGGCGCGTTCTGGCGGCATTTCATGGTGATGACGACCGGTCGCGAGATCGCGGCAGCAGGCGAGCACGGTGTCTACAGCGCCTTCCGCCAGGCCTTCCCCCAGGGCGGCGCCGACCGCCTGACGGCCGATGCCGTGCTCTGGCGCGAGTACGCCGAGATCTACGCGACGCTGCTCGATCCCGCGCGCGAGGAGGACGCCGGCATCCGCCGCCAGCTCGCCTTCGTGAACACCTTCGGGCGCGCCGCCTACCCGCTCGCGATGAGTGCCTACCACGACCATCGGCGGGGCCTGATCCCCCGCGACGAGCTGATCCGCACGCTCGAGTGGGTGCAGGCGCTGCTGCTGCGGCGCGCGGTCGTCGGCCTCCCCGTCGAGCGCCTCATCGCCCGACTCTGCCGCGCGCGCGCCCAGGGTCCCGACGCGCTGATGCGGGCGATCGCACGCATCACGCCCTCCGACGAACGGGTCGGCGCCGTGCTCAAGTACGTCGAGCTGCCGCACGCCGCGTATGTGCTCGGCCGGCTCCTCGACGTCGACGACGTCTCGGGCTTCGACGTCGATCACATCGCCCCGGCCGTCCCCTCGGACACCTGGACCGGAGACGGCTCCCGCGGATGGGACGACCTCACCGAGGACGAGCAGAACAGCCACCGGGCGCTCGCCCCGACGCTCGGAAACCTCACGCTGCTCGAGCAGCGACTCGCCGAGCGCACCTTCGGCGCGTCCTTCCCCGAGAAGCGCGACGCCGCCTACGCGCGGAGCACGGTCACCGGGACCCGGGCCCTCGCCGATGTGGAGGCGTGGAGCACCTCGTCGATCTCGGAGCGCACCGTACGTCTCACCGAGGCGTTCCTGCGCGTCTGGGCGCGCCCGGATCTTCCGGAGATCGACGACGACGGCCTCACCCCGATCCTGGACGCCGTGCGCCGTCGCGGCTGGCCTGCGGGCTGGGACCGCGAGTTCGACTATGTCGAGTACCGCGGAGAGCACTGGGAGGTCAAGGACGTCCGGGCCCTGTTCAACCGGGTGTTCCGCCGGGCGTG
Organism: Microbacterium sp.; assembly: GCA_049654285.1. Taxonomy (GTDB): domain Bacteria; phylum Actinomycetota; class Actinomycetes; order Actinomycetales; family Microbacteriaceae; genus Microbacterium. The sequence continues at coordinate 2,923 of JBASAE010000219.1, read as the reverse complement.
GACCGACGACCGTCGCGCGGCGCTGGCATACAGCGCCGCGCACGGGGGGCCGCTCTACGAGGAGATGGCCTGGAAGGGCCAATGGGACGACTTCGGCGGCATCCACATCTACATGGGCTGGGACTCGAACTACATGATGGGCGCCGTGCAGGGCGTGCTGGAGCAGTCCGGCATCGCCGCTGAGGTGTTCGTGAAGTACTCCTACATCGGGAACGTGATGTGATGAGCGTGCTGACGCGTCGTATGCAGGATCTCACCGTCGAGGAGCACCGTCTGACGGTCCCGCTCGTGTGGGGCGATCCCTCGGACACCCGCACGATCGAGGTGTTCGCGTCGATCGTGTCCCGTGCCGGGGGTGAGAACCTGCCCCACCTGGTGTTCCTGCAGGGCGGTCCGGGGCACGAGGCGCCACGCGCCTTCCACTCCCCCGCGTCGCCGTATTGGCTCGACGCCGCGCTCGCGCGATACCGCGTGGTGATGCTGGACCAGCGCGGGACGGGACGGTCCACACCGGTCTCGGACGCGCTCCTCTCAGCGGGTTCCGAGGCCGCCGCGGAATACCTCACGCACCTGCGCGCGGATGCGATCGTGCAGGATGCCGAGGCGTTACGCGTCGCACTGGGCCTCGAACGCTGGAGCCTGCTCGGGCAGTCGTTCGGAGGGTTCACGACCCTCGCCTACCTCTCGACCGCGGCCGGGTCGCTGGACCGCGTCTTCCTCACGGGCGGGCTGAGCACGGTGGACCGGCACCCCGACGACGTCTACGCCCTCTGCTACGACAAGATGCGGGACACCTCGGAGAGGTACTACCGACGGTTCCCCGAGCACCGGGAACGGATGCGGAGGCTGGTCGACCTCGCCGATGCCGGCGACATCGTGCTGCCCGACGGCGAGGTGGTGTCCCCGTCGCGGCTGCGCTCGGTCGGATCGGCGTTGGGTACGGACGACGGCTGGCAGACGCTCTGGGCGCTGCTCGAACTCGATCCGGCGACGAACGCGTTCCGGTACGACCTGGCGGCGGCGATGCCCTTCGACGGGCGCAACCCGCTGTACTTCGTGTTCCACGAGTCCAGCTACGCCTCCGGGCACGCCACGCGCTGGTCCGCCGAGCGGACGGAGCCCGCCGACTTCGCCGCGGATCCCACGCTTTTCACCGGTGAGCACATCCGACAGGAGTGGACCGAGACGGTTCCCGCCTTCCTGCCGTGGCGGGACGTCGCGCTGCGGCTCGCCGAGCATGAATGGCCCCGCATCTACGACCCCGCGGCGATCGCGGCATCCGGCGCGCAGGGCGCGGCCGCGGTGTACGTGAACGACGTGTACGTGCCGCTGGAGTTCTCGCTGGAGACCGCCCGGCTGATGCCCGGCGTGCGGCTGCTGGTGACCAGCGAGCACGAGCACAACGGACTGCGCTCGGGGCCCGTGCTGGAGCACCTGCTCGATCTCGCGGACGGCCGGCGCGTGCGCTGAGCCGCTGTGGTGGGGCGGGCGGGACTTGAACCCGCGATCGTTGGGTTATGAGCCCACTGCCTTGACCAGCTTGGCCACCGCCCCGTGTGCTCCAGCCTAGCGGGAGCGATCAGAGCGGTGTGGCATCGCGGTGGGCCTCCACATGACGCAGATAGGTCTCGGCGTTCTCGATCAGCTCGGCGCGCTCCTCCGCGCTGAGCTCCCGGCGCACCTTGGCCGGGACGCCGGCGACCAGCGACCCGTCGGGCACCTCGGTGCCGCCGAGCACGACCGCACCGCCGGCGACCAGGCATCCCCGGCCGATCACCGCGCCGGAGAGCACGACCGCCCCCATACCGATCAACGAGCCGTCGCCGATCGCGCAGCCGTGCACGACGGCGTTGTGCCCGATCGACACCCGCTCGCCGATCACCACCGGATGCCCGCCGTCGACGTGCACCGAGACGTTGTCCTGCACGTTGCTGCCCGCGCCGACCGTGACCGAGGCGGAGTCGCCGCGCAGCACGGCGTTGTACCAGACGCTCGCCCCCGCGCCGAGGGAGACGTCGCCGACGACACGGGCGCCATCGGCCACCAGGGTGTCCTCGTGGAGGCTCGGGGTCTTGCCCGGCAGCGCCAGGACGGATGCGGCAGACGACACGCTCATACGGTGAGACTACCGGCGACGCCCGCCTCCGGCCGGTAAGCGTTGCCTCAGCTTGCTTGCGGAACAAACGGGGCTGAGTAGCGTTGAAGTCAGCACACAGTGACCCAACGACACGGAGGACGAACATGAGCGCTTCGCAGACCATCCCCACCACCGCCGGCGACCCGACCGTCGCAGCCGCGGCGGCACAGCTCCTCTCCCCCGTCGTGCTCGGCCTGCAGGCGCTGGTCGTCAACGGCAAGCAGGCGCACTGGCACGTGCGCGGAGCCAACTTCATCGGCGTGCACGAGTTCCTCGACACGGTCGTGGCGCATGCCGGCGACTTCGCCGACACGGCCGCGGAGCGCATCGTCGCCCTCGGCCTGCCGATCGACGCCCGGGTGGGCACCGTCGCCTCGAAGGCGGCGGCCACGGCCGTGCCGGCCGGCTTCACCGCCTCGGACGAGCTCGTGCGGGCGGTGATCTCCGACATCGACGCAATCCTCGCCGATGTGAAGGCCGCCGTTGACGGGCTCGACGAGGTCGACCTCACCAGCCAGGACGTCGCGATCGAGATCCAGCGCGGGCTGGAGAAGGACCGCTGGTTCCTCGTGTCGCACATCGCGGCCTGAGGCCTTCCGAAGGCGCCCTCGGGCACCGTCCTCGTCCCACACGCAGGGGCGAGGACGAGCCAGCCTCGGCGGGCACGACGGAGTTCGGGCCACCGGTTCTCGGCACACTCCTCCGGGGCGTCCCGCCGGCCGGGCTACGCCCGGTAGGTCACCCTCCCGCCGACGACGGTCGCGACGACCGGCATCTCCCGGAGGG
>JBASAE010000218.1:0-11383 GCA_049654285.1 Microbacterium sp. | reverse complement strand
TCCACAGCCGTTCCAGCCCGTAGAACGTCCGCTCCTCCGAATGGAAGACGTGCACGATCAGATCGCCGAAGTCGAGCAGCACCCAGCGGGCCTCGGCCCGCCCTTCGCGCCGGACGCGCCGGTGTCCGGCCTCGAGCAGCCTGTCCTCGACCTCGTCGGCGATCGCGGCGACGTTGCGCTCGCTGTTTCCGGTCACGAGCAGGAAGATGTCGACCAGCGGCAGTGGTCCCGAGACGTCGAGCGCGACCAGGTCCTCGCCACCCTTGTCGATGGCGGCGTCCGCGGCGATCCGCAGCATCTCGGCGGAGTTCAGAGGCGCCTGCATCAGCGACCGAACACGTTCGTGGCGAAGGCGACGATCAGCGCCGCGGCCAGGGCGAGCGCCAGCCCGCCCGCCACGATCGCCAGGGTCAGCAGCAGCTTGTTGCCCTTCTCCGGCGCCGGCGGGCGGATCACCTCGCCGGCGGGCTTCAGGGTGCTCACCGCCGCGCTGGCCGCGATGGGCGTCGGCGACGAGGTCGGCGGCAGCTCGCCGTCGATCAGCACGGCGTCGACCTCCTTGCCGTCGGTCGTGCCGAGCGCATGGCCCCGCGAACCGATCCCGGCGGGAAGCTCGTACGAGCCGGTGACCAGCACCTCACCGGTCGAGGCCACGGGCCCCGAAAGCGACGGCTCGCCCTGGGTGAAGATCAGCGCGTTGGGAGCGATGTGCTGCGAGCCGGTCGAATCCCCGACCACGATGTCGTCGAACGACGGAGCGAACTCGGGGATCTCCCGCGCCGGCTCGCCGATGCTCCGCCCGAAGTCCGGGTTGACCGTCTGCGCCTCATCCGGCGCGTCGGACGCCTCGGTGGCGGGCTCCGCCACGACAGGCGGAACGGACGCGGGCACCGGGGCCGCGGTGGCCGAAGACGCGGGCTCGGGCACCGGAACCGCATCCGGAGCAGCGATGCCCGATGCGACCAGCGGGGCCGCGCCCTGCCCATGATCCTGCGCCGCCGTGCCGAAGATCGCCGCCAGGGAAGACTCGAACTCCGCAGCGTCCGACCGCGTGTCCGCCGCACGACCGGTGATCGGGAACGAGGAACCACGGAGCGAGAACCCGGAATCCGCCTGCGGCGTAGACTCGGCGGCCGCCACGGGCCCGGGCTCGATCACCGGAGCCGTCTCGACGACGGGCTCGGCCTCACGCAGCGGCTCGGCGAAGACCGCCGACCCGCTCACGGCGGTCTCCTGCGGCGCAGCGGGCATCCGAGCGTCAGCAGCCGGAGTCGCGGGCACCGCAGCGACCGGAGCGGGCTCGACACTCGGTTCCGGTGCGGTGGTCACCGGAACCGAGGCGGTGCGGATGCGCTCCTGCTCGCGGGCCTGGCGACGCGTCATCCGCGAGCCCTCCGGCTCGGGAACGACGGATTCGGGTGCAGCGACCGGCTGGGGTGCAGCGACCGGCTGGACGGGCTCCGGCGCCGGATGCTCCGGCGCCTCGCTCGCGGGCGAACCAGGCGTCGGGGCCGGGGCAGATGTGGCGGTCGCGGCAACGGGCGCGGGCACAGCAGGCGTCTCGGGGGCGGATGCGGATGCCGCAGCGGCGACCGCCTGGTCCGCGGTGATGACCGGCGTCGAACCGGTCAGCCGGATCTCGCGCAGCTGCTTGCGCGTCAGCGGCGTTCCGTTCTGATCCGTGGTGGTCATGCCTTGCTCCGATACAGATGATGCTTCGCGATGTACTGGACGACTCCATCGGGCACGAGGTACCAGACCGGCTCGCCGGAGCGCACCCGCTCTCGGCAATCGGTCGACGAGATCGACAGCGCCGGAACCTCGAGCTGACTCACGTCGTCACTCGGGAGCCCGTCGGTGCTCAGGACATGGCCTGGGCGGGAGACGGCGACGAAGTGGGCCAAGTCCCACAACTCATCATGGTCTCTCCAACTGAGAATTTGCGCCACGGCGTCGGCACCGGTGATGAAGAAGAACTCCGCCTCCGGTCGATCGCGCTTCAGATCGCGCAGGGTGTCGATCGTGTAGGTGGGTCCGTCGCGATCGATGTCGACCCTGCTGACGGTGAAATCGGGGTTGGACGCCGTGGCGATCACCGTCATGAGGTACCGGTGCTCGCTCTGCGAGACGTTCTGCTTCTGCCACGGCTGACCGGTCGGCACGAACACGACCTCATCGAGATCGAAGGAGTGCGCCACCTCGCTCGCCGCCACCAGGTGTCCGTGATGGATCGGATCGAAAGTGCCGCCCATCACGCCGATGCGCGGAGCACGAGGAGCGGAGGTCTCCATGGAACCTGGGCCTCAGTGGCCGTGCCCCGCCTTGTGTCCGTCCTTGCCGTGGCGCTCGGCGTAGGCCCGGGCCTTCGCCTCGTGTCGGTTCGCCACGTTCTTGTACGAGAGAGTCACCAGTGCCAGCAACGCGAAGATCACCGCGGCGATGATGCCGTAGATGACGGTCTCGGCGGCGATGTTGCCGTGATGCTCGGTCTCTGCTGCCGCCACCACGAGCTGTGCGACGAGATTCATCCTGACTCCGTTTCTGACCGGGCCCCCACCCGGGGGAAAGACATCCCCCAGTCTAGTGCTCAGCCGCGGATCTGACCCGCCCCGCGCGCCAGCCACTTCGTGCTGGTCAGCTCGGAAAGGCCCATCGGGCCGCGAGTGTGCAGCTTCTGCGTGGAGATCCCGACCTCCGCGCCGAACCCGAACTCGCCGCCGTCGGTGAACCTCGTCGACGCGTTGGCCATCACGACCGCCGAGTCGACCTCGGCGAGGAACCGCTCCGCGTTGCGGGAGTCGGTCGTGATGATCGATTCGGTGTGCCCCGTGCTGTACCGGCGGATGTGCTCGAGGGCGTCGTCGAGCGAGTCGACCACCTTCATCGAGATGTCGAGGCTGAGATACTCGGTGCCCCAGTCCTGCTCCGTCGCCGGGACCACCCCCGGGCTGAGCGCGACGACCGCGTCATCGCCGTGCACGGTGACCCCCTCGCCCTGCAGCGCCGACGTGACGACCGGCACGAGGCGCTCGGCGGCGTCCTTCAGCACGAGCACGGTCTCGACGGCGTTGCAGACACTCGGCCGCTGCACCTTCGCGTTCACCACGATGTCACGGGCCCAGTCCTCGGGAGCCGTGCTGTCCAGCACGATGTGCACGACGCCCGCACCGGTCTCGATCACCGGCACGGTCGACTCCGTGACGACGGTCTGGATCAACGATGCGCTGCCGCGCGGAACCAGCACGTCGATGAATCCGCGGCCGTGCATCAGCGCCCGCGCACCGTCACGGCCGAAGTCGTCCACGGTCTGGATCGCCTCGGGCGTGACGCCGTGACGCGCGAGCGCGTCGCGCATCACCCGCACGAGCACCGTGTTCGAGCTGCGAGCAGCGCTTCCCCCGCGCAGCACGACGGCGTTCCCGGCGCGCAGCGCGAGCGCGGCGATGTCGACCGTCACGTTCGGGCGGGCCTCGTAGATGGCACCGACCACGCCGAAGGGCACCCGCACCTGTTCCAGTGCGACACCGTTGGGCATCCGGTGTCCGCCGACCACCTGGCCGATCGGATCGGGCAGTCTCGCGACGTCGCGGACGGCGGATGCCAGGGCGGCGACCCTCGTCCCGTCCAGACGCAGACGGTCGACGAGCGCATCGCCGATGCCGTCCCGGAGGCCGCGGTCGATGTCCTCGCCGTTCGCGGCGATGATCGCCTCGGACTCGGCCTCGATCGCATCGGCGATCGCCCTCAGCGCCGTCGCCTTGCCTTCGCTGGTGAGGCGCGCGACCTCGCGGGACGCGTCCTTGGCGCGCGCCAGCCGGTCCTGTGCGGTGTCGGTGAGGGTGGGGAGGCTCATGCCTCCGAGTTTACCCGGGTGCCCGGGAGGGGACTCCGTCGCGCAACGGCGCACGCCGCGAGCGAACGCCGGCGATCCGAGACGTCAATCGGCCGAGGCGGGCTCGAACCAGGTGCCGATCGGGTCGCCGTGCAAGGCCTGTCCGACCAGGTCGGCACTGGTGACGAGCACGCCGATGCCCGACGCGGCGGCGAGACGGGCGGCGGAGACCTTGGTCGCTGCTCCCCCGGTGCCGACGCTGTTGACGACGGTCGCGCCGAACTCGAGCCCGGACAGATCCGCGCCGGCCGGGATCAGCTCGATCGGCTCGGCACCGGGATCGGCCGGGGGCCTGGTGTACAGCGACTCGATGTCGCTGAGCAGCACGAGGGCATCCGCGCCGATCAGCTGCGCGACGAGCGCGGCCAGGCGGTCGTTGTCGCCGAACCTGATCTCCTGCGTCGCGACGGTGTCGTTCTCGTTCACGATCGGGAGCACGCGCAGCCCGAGCAGCCGGTCGACCGCACGGCGTGCGTTGCTGCGCGATGTCGGGTTGTCGAGGTCGCCGGTGGTGAGCAGCACCTGCCCGGCGACGATCCCGAACGGGCGCAGCGCCTCCTGATAGCGGTAGATCAGGATGTTCTGTCCCACCGCAGCCGCCGCCTGCTGGGTCGCCAGATCGGTGGGACGGGCCTCGAGCTCCAGGAACGGGATGCCGCTGGCGATCGCGCCCGATGAGACCAGCACGATCTCGCACCCCCGCGCGTGTGCGGCGGCCAGCGCCTCGACGAGCATCGGGATGCGCCAGGCGGCCTCGCCGCTGATCGACGAGGAGCCCACCTTGACGACGATCCGCGACGCCGTGGCGAGGTCCTCGCGGGACCGCGCGGTCACTCGCCCTCTCCCCCGCGCTCGGCGATCCGCTCGGCCTCGAGCTCGGCGCGGGCCGCCGCCTTGGCGTCCATCCGCTCGTGATAGCGCTCACGGCGTTCACTGGTCGTCCGGCGCGTGTTCGGATCCAGCCGGGAATCCAGACCGCGCGGCGTGGCGATCAGCTCGGCCGCCGAGGAGACCTGCGGCTCCCAGTCGAACACGACCCCGTCGCCCTCGCCGATCACGACCGTCGCACCGGCCGATGCGCCCGCCTTCAGCAGGGCGGCCTCGACGCCGAGGCGCTCCAGGCGATCGGCGAGGTAGCCGACCGCCTCCTCGTTCTGGAAGTCGGTCTGCTGCACCCAGCGCCAGGGCTTCTCGCCGATGATGCGGTACAGGTTGCCGTACGTGCCGCCCTCGACCCGCACCTGGAAGTCGGCGACCGCCCCCTTCGGGCGGATCACGACCCGCTCACGCGGCGCCTCCACGGCGGCTTCGGCGCGATGCCGCTCGACGATGTCGGCGAGGGCGAACGTGAGCGGGCGCAATCCCTCGTGCGAGACCGTGGAGATCTCGAACACCCGGAAGCCGCGCTCCTCGAGCTCGGGACGGACCAGCTCGGCGAGCTCGCGCGCCTCGGGGACGTCGATCTTGTTCAGCGCCACCAGCTGCGGGCGCTCCAACAGCGGGAGCTGCCCCTCGGGCACCTGATAGGCCCCGAGCTCGGCGAGGATCACGTCGAGGTCGCTGAGCGGATCGCGGCCGGGCTCGAGGGTCGCGCAGTCGAGCACGTGCAGCAACGCCGAGCAGCGCTCGACGTGCCGCAGGAACTCCAACCCGAGACCGCGCCCCTCGCTCGCACCCTCGATGAGACCGGGGACGTCGGCGACGGTGAAACGGGAATCGCCGGCCTGCACGACGCCGAGGTTCGGGTGCAGCGTGGTGAACGGGTAGTCGGCGATCTTCGGCCGGGCCGCCGAGACCGCGGCGATGAGGCTGGACTTGCCCGCGGACGGGTATCCGACCAGCGCGACGTCGGCGACGGTCTTCAGCTCGAGGACGACCTCGCCCTCGTATCCGGGGGTGCCGAGCAGGGCGAAGCCCGGCGCCTTGCGCTTCGGCGAGGCCAGCGCGGCGTTGCCGAGGCCACCGCGCCCACCGGCCGCCACGACGAGGCGCTCGCCCGGGACGACCATGTCGTGCACGATCTCCCCGGAGGCGTCCTTGACGACCGTGCCGAGCGGGACCGGAAGCTCGAGGTGCTCCCCCGCGGCGCCCGAGCGCATGTCGCCCATGCCGAACCCGCCGTTGCCCGCCGAGCGGTGCGGCGAGTGGTGGTAGGAGAGCAGCGTGGTGGTCTGCGGGTCCGCGACCAGCTCGACGTCGCCGCCGTCGCCGCCGTTCGCGCCGTCCGGGCCGCCGAGCGGCTTGAACTTCTCTCTCCGGACGGAGACGCAGCCGTTGCCGCCCTTGCCGCCGCGCACGTGCAGCGTCACGGTGTCGACGAAGGTGACCATGCGGGGATCCTCTCGGATACGCAGACGGGGCGAGCCGAAGCCCGCCCCGTCTCGGAGATTTGCTGCTGCGATTACTCGGCGGCAGCGACGATGTTGACGACCTTGCGGCCGCCCTTCGCGCCGAACTCCACCGAGCCGGCGGCAAGCGCGAACAGTGTGTCGTCGCCGCCACGGCCGACGTTCACACCGGGGTGGAAGTGCGTGCCGCGCTGGCGGACGATGATCTCGCCGGCGTTGACGGTCTGGCCGCCGAAGCGCTTCACACCGAGTCGCTGTGCGTTGGAGTCACGACCGTTGCGGGTCGAGCTCGCACCCTTCTTGTGTGCCATGTCTCAGCTCCTCTTCGTGCTTACTTGATGCCGGTGATCTTGACGCGCGTGAGCTCCTGACGGTGGCCCTGACGCTTCTTGTAACCGGTCTTGTTCTTGTACTTCTGGATGACGATCTTCGGTCCGCGCAGGTTGCCGAGCACCTCGGCGGTCACCTTGATCTTGGCCAGCTTGTCGGCGTCGGTGGTCACCGTTGCGCCGTCGACGAGCAGCACCGCGGGCAGCTCGATCTTCTCGCCCTGGGCAGCCTGAACACGGTCGAGCTGAACGATCGTGCCGACCTCGACCTTCTCCTGCCGCCCACCGGCGCGCACAACTGCGTAAACCACTTCGTACCTGTTTCGTCAGGGAGCACAAGGCTCCGGAAATCTCACGGGAAGACTCGCCTGCGATCGTCGCGGGACGACGGGTGCGGATGCAGGGCTTCTCCGAACCGTCTGATGGGGACGATCGGGCTCGCGCACCAAGGGACTACTTTACCGGATGCCGCGTCTTGTCGCAAAGCGACGCGTGCGGCGTGTCCCCTGGGACGGCCCACCGTAGGATCACCTCATGGCCGTTCTCGTCGACGATCCCCGCTGGCCCGCCCACGGCCGGCTGTGGGCGCACCTGGTCAGCGACGAGAGCATCGCCGAGCTGCACGCATTCGCACGAGCCCACGGCGTGCCGGAGCGCGCCTTCGACCTGGACCACTACGACGTCCCGGAGAGCCTCGTCCCGCAGCTCATCGCCGCGGGGGCCGAGCACGTGGACGGCAAGCAGCTCGTGCGCAGGCTGATCGCCGCCGGCCTACGCGTCCCCGCCCGCGACCGGCGCTGACGGCACCGACTCCGGGTGCACGACCGGAGTCCCGGACAGCGCGGCCGTGGTCACCCGGCGTCGGTTGCGGCCCTGTCCGGGCGCCTTCGGCTCGGGCAGCGCGTCCAGCACCGAGTCGAGCAACTGCTCGGCCTCGGTCCTGGGACCGCTGCGCTCCCCGGAACGCTTCTTGCGCTTCTTGGGGCGCTCGGGCGCCGGCTCGACCACCGCGGGCGCGCCCACCGGGGCATCCGCCGTCGGCGCGATCGACGCGGCCGCGATCTGCGCGAGAGCCGACTTGGCCCCCTCAGTGATGCTGTGCGTCCCGCCTCCTGACGCGGCGGGAGCCGAGGCCTGCTGCCCGCCCCCGTTGCCGCCGCGCGAACGACGCCCCGCCCCGCCGGCGGAACCGCCCGTGGAGCGGTGCTTCACGACCGGATCGTGGTGCACGATGACCCCACGGCCGGCGCACACCTCGCAGGGCTCGCTGAAGGTCTCCAGCAGCCCGAGGCCCAGCTTCTTGCGGGTCATCTGCACGAGGCCGAGCGACGTGACCTCCGCCACCTGGTGCTTCGTCCGGTCGCGGCTCAGGCACTCGACCAGCCGACGCAGCACGAGATCGCGATTGGACTCCAGGACCATGTCGATGAAGTCGACGACGATGATGCCGCCGATGTCGCGCAGCCGCAGCTGACGCACGATCTCCTCGGCGGCCTCGAGGTTGTTCTTGGTGACGGTCTCCTCGAGGTTGCCCCCCGAGCCGACGAACTTGCCGGTGTTCACGTCGACGACCGTCATCGCCTCGGTGCGGTCGATCACGAGCGAGCCGCCCGAGGGCAGCCAGACCTTGCGGTCGAGCGCCTTCTCGATCTGCTCGGTGATGCGGAACGCGTCGAAGGGGTCGACCTCGTCCTCATACGCCTCGACCCGCTCGAGCAGGTCCGGGGCGACGCTCTCGAGGTAGGCGCGGATGGTGCGCTGCGCCTCGTCGCCCTGGATCAGCATCTTCGTGAAGTCCTCGTTGAACACGTCGCGGACGATCTTCACCAGCAGATCGGGCTCGGCATGCAGCAGCGAGGGGGCCGACTGCGACTCGACGAGCTTCTGGATGTGCTCCCACTGCGCGGTGAGCCGCTGCACGTCCCGGGTCAGCTGCTCCTCCGTCGCGCCCTCCGCCGCGGTGCGGACGATCACGCCGGACGACTCGGGCAGCACCTCCTTGAGGATGCGCTTGAGACGCGCCCGCTCGTTGTCGGGCAGCTTGCGGGAGATGCCGTTCATCGACCCGCCCGGCACGTACACCAGGTAGCGCCCGGGAAGGGAGATCTGGCTGGTCAGGCGGGCGCCCTTGTGCCCCACCGGGTCCTTGGTGACCTGCACCAGAACCCGGTCGCCGGCCTTGAGCGCGAGCTCGATGCGGCGCGGCTGGTTGCCGGTCTCGACGCCGTCCCAGTCGACCTCGCCGGAGTACAGCACCGCGTTACGACCGCGGCCGATGTCGACGAACGCCGCCTCCATGCTGGGCAGCACGTTCTGCACACGCCCCAGGTACACGTTGCCGATCAGCGAGGCGTCCTGGTTGCGGGCGACGTAGTGCTCGACGAGCACGTTGTCCTCGAGCACTCCGATCTGGGTGCGGCCGTTCTTGGCCCGGACGACCATCATGCGGTCGACGGCCTCGCGGCGGGCGAGGAACTCGGCCTCGGTCACGACCGGACGGCGGCGACCGGCGTCCCTGCCGTCGCGACGGCGCTGCTTCTTGGCCTCCAGCCGCGTGGAGCCCTTGATCGCCTTCGGCTCGGTGATGTACTCGACCGTGCGCTGACGCTGGCGGGGTTCGTCCCGCTGATCGTCACCGGAGCCGCCGCGGCGGCGACGGCCCTGGCGCGACGACCCGCCCTCGTCGTCGTGGTCGCGGTCCTGCCGCGCCGGCAGCGGCGCGATCTCGGGTGCGTAGAAGTGCAGCTGAGTGGAGACCTTCGAGACGAACACCTCGGGCAGCAGCCCGAGGGTCACGGCGGTCACGGGGGTCGGCTCGGAGGACACGGGCTCGGCCTCGACCGAGGACGCCTCGGCGTCGGGCTCCGCGGGCACGGCTGGCTCGCGCTCGGCCTCGTCGGCGCCCGTCGCCGCCGGCTCGGATGCCTCGGAATCCACGTCGACGACCTCGGACGCCGTCGTCTCGTCCCCGCTTGCCGCGGCGGCATCGGCCACCACGGCCTCGGAGTCGGCGTGCCCGGGATCCTCTGGCACGGCGGTGTCGGCCGACGGGCCAGAGGCGGCCTGCTCTACCGGCTGCTCCAGCGCGTCGTCGTCAATCGGGGTGTTCTTGTCATCGTTGTTCTCGTCGGCCATCTCTGGCTTGCTCCCTGCGCGGGCACTGGGTGCTCCGCGAAAACTCGTGCGGTGACCATCACCGCGAACTCGCATCCGGTCGGCGTGTGTGCTCGGACCGTGTGTGGGGCTGCGCCCCGAAGTCTGGTCGACGCCCGACACGACACGTCGTGCTCCGGCATCTGCAAGCCATTATCGCACCTCGCCGACCGACCTGCGGCATCCGCACCGACCAGCGCGTCATCATCCCCTCACCACCGGTGCATAGCAACCACTGGGATAATCGCGGCATGACCGAGCAGCGCACCCGTCACACGGGCTACGGCATCTGGCTGATCATCGCGGGCGTCGTCGGCTGGTGGGCGGCGTTCCAGCTCACGATCGAGAAGATCTTCCAGCTCGAGCATCCCGGCGAGGCGACGGCCTGCTACGTGAGCGTGATGATCCAATGCGACAAGAACCTCGGATCGTGGCAGGGCGAGGTGTTCGGCTTCCCGAACCCCCTCATCGGCCTGACCGGCTGGATGGCCGTGCTCGTGATGGGCGTCGCGGTTCTCGCCGGCGTGCGCTTCCCGCGCTGGTTCTGGGGGTTGTTCGGGCTCGGCGTGACCGGTGCGTTCGTGTTCGTCTGCTGGCTGATCGGCCAGAGTCTCTACGCCACGAACCTGCACGTGCTGTGCCCCTGGTGCATGGTGACCTGGTCGGTCACCATCCCCACGTTCCTCGCCACCGTCGTGCACCTCTTCCGGAACGGCACGTTGACCCGCTCCGCCCGTGCGCGGGAGCGCGCCGGACGACTCATGGCATGGGTGCCGCTCGGGACGATCGTCGGCTACGAGATCGTGATCGCGATGGCTCAGTTCGCCGACCTCGACCTCATCGGCGAGATGGTCGGCAAGCTGTTCGGCTGATCAGCCGAACCAGATCCCCAGCTCGCGCGCGGCGGACTCGGGCGAGTCCGAGCCGTGCACGAGGTTCTGCTGCACGGCCAGACCCCAGTCCCGGCCGAGGTCGCCGCGGATCGTGCCGGGAGCGGCGCTCGTGGGGTCGGTGGTGCCGGCGAGCGATCGGAATCCCTCGATCACCCGGTTTCCCGCGAGGCGGATCGCGACCGACGGGCCCGACATCATGAACTCGATCAGGGGCTCGTAGAACGGCTTGCCCTCGTGCTCGGCGTAGTGCGCGGCGAGGAGGTCGCGGTCGGGCTCGACGAGACGGATGTCCACGAGCGCGTATCCCTTGGCCTCGATACGGGCGAGGATCGCGCCGGTCAGGCCGCGGGCGACGCCGTCGGGCTTGACGAGGATGAGGGTCTCTTCGGTGGCCATGTCATTCACTCTCTGTGTTCGTCGTAGTGGCTCGGGCGTCGATCCGGGCCCCCATGATCGTCGCATACGCCCACATCCCGCCGAAAATCAGCACGACGAAGAGGATCGCCGGGACGAGGAACGCGGCCAGCGCCACGACCCCCTGCAGCACCCAGCCCGCGGCGATCGCCCAGGGCCGGGTGATCATGCCGGCGAGGGCGAGCATCGCGGCGGCGACGATGACGCCGCCGACGATCCCCCACCACTGCGGAAGGCCCGCGGGCATCTTCTGCAGGCCGAAGACCGTGAGACCGGCAAGGAACACCACGACCGCCTCGAAGCCCAGCACCACCGGTGCGAGCTTCTGCGTCAGTGTGCGGGGCGGGCGGGGCG
>JBASAE010000217.1:0-5796 GCA_049654285.1 Microbacterium sp. | reverse complement strand
ACCGAGGGCGAGGTCGCCCGGCGGGCCGAGGCCGTCGGGCGCACCCTCGGCGACGTGCGCGCCGGCGCGACCGTCGTGGGCGGCGCGGACGAGATCGCCGAACGCGTCGACGGTCTGCGGGCGCTCGGCATCGACCGCGTGCACTTCCAGCTGATGGATCTGCGCGACACGGCGCATGTCGACTACCTGGGCGCCGAGGTGCTGCCGCTCCTGCGCCGGTAGCGTGGACGGCATGAGAAGGCTCGGCGGGGGGAACCGGTGACGACGTTCGACCCCCGGCCGCTCATCGATCCGGTCGACCCGGCCGCGGTGAAGGCCTTCGCCCGTGAGATGAAGGCGCAGCATCCGCCCTCCGCCGCGCAGCGGGCGGTCGTGATCATCGCTGTCGTCATCGTGCTCCTGCTCGTCGTGCCGACGCTGATGGTGGTCGTGGGCGGGGTCGTCGCCTTCGGGATGTTCGGCGGCGGGAACAGCGGCGCCCTGGCCGCCGGCGGCACAGTGCTCGCCGCGGTGGTCGTCGCCGCGGTGGTCGGCGGCCTCATCGCGCTGTTCGTCCGACAGACGCGCAGGGCACGGCTCACCAGCTACCGCATCGCGCACTTCGCCACGGCCAACGGGATGTCCTGGCGCGGCCGCATCGACGCTCCCCCGCTGCCCGGGATGATCTTCCAGCAGGGCTCGGGCCGCATGGCGACCGACGCGGTGCGCGGAACGGCCCCGCGGTTCGTCGAGTTCGGCAACTACCAGTACACGACCGGGTCGGGCAAGAACCAGACCACGCACCGCTGGGGCTACGTCGCGGTCAAGCTCGACGTGCCGCTGCCGAACATCGTGCTCGACGCACTCGGCAACAACACCCTGGGCAGCAATCTGCCCGCGTCCTTCTCGAAGCGGCAGCGCCTGTCCCTCGAAGGCGACTTCGACCGCTACTTCACCCTGTACTGCCCGGAGGGCTACGAGCGCGACGCGCTGTACCTGTTCACGCCCGATGTGATGGCCCGTTTCATCGATCACGCCGCGCAGCTCGACGTCGAGATCGTCGACGACTGGCTGTTCCTCTACATGCAGCGGCCGGCGTCGACCCTCGACCCGCAGACCTGGGCCTGGCTGTTCGGCGCGGTGGGGGCGCTGCTGGCGAAGTTCGACCAGTGGGCGCGTTGGCGCGATGACCGCCTGCCGGCCGTGACGCCCACCACGGGGGACCCCGCGGCGAGCGCCGTCTACGACTCCTTCGGGCGGCTCCCGTTCGCGGCTCCGACGGGCCTGCACACGCCGCCGCCCGGGGTGGCCCCGCAGGGCCGCCGCCTCAGGCGCGGCGTCTCGTGGGTCACGATCGTGGTGGCCGCCGTCGTGGTCGGCGTCTGGCTGTTGCCGCAGCTGATCGGCACCCTGCTGACGATCTTCCTGCGCTGACTCAGCCCACCAGACCGCGGAACGCCGCCGAGGGCGAGACGCCGTAGTTCTCCTGGAACGCGCGCACCAGGCTCGACCGGGAGCCGAAACCCGCGGCCGCGACCAGCTGGTCGACCGTGAGGACCTTCGCCCCGGTGAGCAGCTCCATCGCACGCTGGCTGCGCACCCGGCGGATCTCGGCCGAGACCCGCAGCCCGTGCTCGCGGAACGCGCGCTCCAGGGTGCGGCGCGAGAGGCCCAGGCTCTCGGCGAGCGTGTCCGGCGTCAGCTCGGGATCGGCCGCGTGCTCGGCGATGAACTGCTGCGCCAGGTGGAACGTGTCCAGCGGCGAGCTCGGCGTCCCCCGCGACACCTGCGTGGCGAGCGCGCGGGCGACATCGCGGGTCAGAGATCGCAGGATCACGGCGTCCTTCGGCCGCGGGGAGGTCGTGCTCGACAGCATCGACATCAGGAACCCGTAGGATGCCCGGAACACCGGCGAGTCCGAGGCGACGTCTCCGATGCTCGCGGCGTCCAGGCGGATCGGCGCGACCTCCTGCCGGTCGAAGGTGAACAGGATCACCTCGGAGGGCTGCTCCGCCCCGACCGTCACGCTGTCGGAGCCCGGGAGCGCGACGCCCAGGCCTCCCGAACCGGAGATCACCGACTCCACGGCGCCCTCGAAGCGCACCGAGCCGCGGTTCACGAAGAGGAAGAGGCAGCGGTCCTGCGCCCTCCTCTCATCCCGCATCCAACGCAGCGTCAGCGCGGGCGCCCGCAGCTGAGCGATGAGGAAGGTGCTGAACCTCACGGCCTTCATCTGCACCGTTCCGAGATCGCCGGAGAGCACGTCCACCCCGGCGTCCGTCAAGAACTCCTGGATGCCTGCGCGGTCGGCATCCTGGCCATGCAGATGGCTGTAGCTGCGCAGTCCCACCCGCCCGTTCCAGCCCAGTTCCGGATCGTAGCGCGGCAGGGAATCACTGCCTTTCAGCATCCGTCCCCCAATCGACGTTGCCCGCGCCCCCGGCACCGCGGTGTCAATCCCCCACCCGGATCATCGCACATTCCCCAGGCCAGCGGAAAGAAGAGCGGCGGCGGTGACCCCTCAGCGCCTCAGCGCCGGCGCACCGCCTGCCACTGCGCGCGTCGCTCGGCCTGCGCCGCCGGATCGGGCACCGGCAGGGCAGCCAGCAGCTCGCGCGTGTACGGATCGCGCGGGTCGTTCAGCACCTGCGCGGTCGTGCCCTGCTCCTTGATCTCGCCCTGCTGCAGCACGATGATGCGGTCGGACACCGCGTCGATCACCGCCAGGTCGTGGCTGATGAACAGCGAGGCGAAGCCCAGCTCCGCCTGCAGCTGCACGAACAGCTCCAGCACGGTCGCCTGCACGGACACGTCGAGGGCGCTGGTCGGCTCGTCCGCGATCAGCAGCTTCGGGTCGAGCGCGAGGGCCCGGGCCAGGGATGCCCGCTGGCGCTGCCCGCCGGACAGCTCGTGCGGGTACCGGTCGCCGAAGTTCGACGGCAGCCGCACGGCGTCCAGCAGCTCGTCCACACGCCGGCGGGCGGTGGAGAGCCCGGATGCCCTGCCGTGCACGATCAGCGGCTCGGCGATGCACTCCGCGATGGTCAGCAGCGGGTTGAAGCTCGTCGCGGGGTCCTGGAACACGAAGCCGATCTGCGGCCGCAGCGGCGTGAGCCGACGGTTCCTCACCCCGCGCATCTCCTGGCCGAGCACCTGCAGCGACCCGTCGAGCACGGTGGTGAGCCCCACCACGGCACGGCCGATCGTGGTCTTGCCCGATCCCGACTCGCCGACCAGGCCCACGACCTCGCCGTCCGCGACGTGGAAGTCGACGCCCTTCACGGCGACGACCGCGCTGCGGCCGAACCGGCCCGGATACCCGATCTGCGCGGCACGGGCGACGATGAGGGATCCCTCGGGCGCGGGCGGCGCGGAGTGCGGCGCTCCCCCCGCGTCGGCGACCGGGGCGGCGACCAGCGCCGACTTCCCCTGCCCGACGTGCGGCACCGCCGCGAGCAGCTTCCGGGTGTACTCCTCGCGCGGGCTCGCGAACAGCTCGGCGACCGGGGCCTCCTCCACGATGTCGCCCTGGTACATCACGACCACCCGGTCGGCGAGGTCGGCGACCACGCCCATGTTGTGCGTGATCAGCACGATCGTCGCCCCGAACTCGTCGCGGCAGGTGCGCAGCAGATCGAGGATCTCGGCCTGTACCGTGACGTCGAGCGCGGTGGTCGGCTCGTCCGCGATGATGAGGCCTGCGTCGAGCACGAGCGCCATCGCGATCACGATGCGCTGCTTCTGCCCGCCGGAGAACTGGTGCGGATAGTCGTCGACCCGCTCCTCGGGCGAGGGGATGCCGACGCGCCGCATGATCTCGATCGCGCGCGCCCTGGCGTCCTTCTTCGAGATCCGGCTGTGCGCGCGCAGCCCCTCGGCGATCTGCCAGCCCACCGTGAACACCGGGTTGAGCGCGGTGGACGGCTCCTGGAACACCATCGCGGCATCCTGTCCGCGCATCGCCCGCAGCTTCGCCTGGCTCGCGTGCACGATGTCGGTCTCACCACCGTCACGGCCGCGCACGATCACGGCGCCCGAGGTGGTCGCGGTCTCGGGCAGCAGCCCCAGCAGGGTGTTCGCGGTGACGGTCTTGCCCGAGCCTGACTCGCCGACGATCGCGAGCACCTCTCCGGCGTGTGCGGTCAGCGAGATGCCCCGCACCGCCTCGACCGGCTCGTCGTCGGTGGCGAACACGACCCGCAGGTCGCGGATCTCCGCAACATCCGTCACGAGTTCCTCCCCTTCCGTGCGCCTGCGCGACGTCGCAGGCGCAGTCGCGGGTCGCTCAGGTCGTTCAGGCTCTCGCCGACCAGGGTGACGCCGAGCACCACCAGCACGATCGCGACGCCCGGGAACACGCTGGTCCACCAGATGCCGCTCGTGACATCGCCCATCGCCCGGTTCAGGTCGTAGCCCCACTCGGCGGCCGCGGTCGCCTCGATGCCGAACCCGAGGAAGCCGAGGCCCGCGAGGGTGAGCAGCGCCTCTGAGGCGTTCAGGGTGATGATCACCGGCAGAGAGCGGGTCGAGTTGCGCAGCACGTGACGCAGCAGGATGCGCGTGGTCGGCACGCCGATCACCTTCGCGGAGTCGACGAACGGCTCGGCGCGCACCCGCACCACCTCGGAGCGCACGACCCGGAAGTACTGCGGCACGAACACCACGGTGATCGCGATCGCGGTCGCCATGATGCCGCCCAGCAGGGTGGACTGCCCGCGGCTGATGACGATCGACATCACGATCGCGAGCAGCAGGGAGGGGAAGGCGTAGATCGCGTCGGCGACGACCACGAGGAGGCGGTCGATCCAGCCGCCGAAGTATCCGGAGAGCAGGCCGAGCGCGATGCCGATGAAGATCGAGCACACGATCGCCGCGATGATCACCAGCAGCGCGGTCTGCGCTCCCCAGATCACGCGGGAGAGCACGTCGAAGCCCGACACGGTGGTGCCGAGCAGGTTGATCGCGTTCGGCGCCTGCCGGGTGCCGAAGGACGTGCCGTCGGCGGTCTGCTGCTGCGCCCAGGTGTACGGGGCGAGCAGCGGCGCGAGGATCGCGACCAGCACGAACACGGCCGTGATGACGAGGCCGGTCACCAGCATCCCGCGCTGCAGGCCGACGCTCTGCCGCAGCTGCGCGATGACCGGGACCTTCTCGGTCCAGCGCCTCCGGCGGGGTGCGACCGCGGCGAGCGCGGCGGTCTGGGGGGTGGGCAGGTCGGTCATCTCAGTACCTCACCCTCGGGTCGATGAAGGCCGCGACGATGTCGACGATGAAGTTCGTCACCGCGACCACGACGGCGATCATCACCACGATGCCCTGCACCGCGACGAAGTCGCGCGCCTTCAGGTACTCGGTGAGCATGAACCCGAGGCCCTTCCATTCGAAGGTGGTCTCGGTGAGCACCGCGCCGGCCAGCAGCATCGCGATCTGCATGCCCATGACCGTGATGATCGGGATGAGCGCCGGCCGGTAGGCGTGCTTGGTGAGCAGGCGGTACTCGCTCACCCCGCGGGATCGGCCGGAGGTCACGAACTGCTGCCCCAGCGTGCCGATCACGTTGGTGCGGATCAGCCGCAGGAACACGCCCGCGGTGAGCAGTCCGAGCGCGATCGCGGGCAGGATGGCGTGCTGCAGCACGTCGCCGATCGCGGCGCCGTTGCCGAGCCGGATCGCGTCGAGCAGGTAGATGCCGGTCGGGGTGTCGATCCCGGCCATCAGCAGCTCGGTGCGGGTGTTGTCGCGGCCCGAGACGGGCAGCCAGCCCAGCCACACCGCGAAGACGAGCTTCAGCAGCAGGCCGGCGAAGAAGATCGGGGT
>JBASAE010000216.1:0-6732 GCA_049654285.1 Microbacterium sp. | reverse complement strand
CCGTCCCCTTTCCCCGCATCGTCAGGAGGGGTGTCCGTCGCGCTCGCATGACGGACACCTGACCTGCGCCCCAGCCATACCCACACAGATACAAGGAGAACGATGAAGAAGTCACTCTTGTACGGCGCGGCCGTCGCCTCGCTGATCGTCCTGTTCGCCGGCTGCTCATCGACCGGCGACGGCTCCGGTGAGACGCCCGGCACCCAGTACCGCATGGCCTTCTCCGGCTCGGACCTCGCCAACCCCTGGGTCTCGGCGGTCAAGGACGGATTCGAGGCAGCCTGCGAGAAGCACGGTCTGCAGTGCACCGCCCTCAATGCCGGCAGCGACGTCGACAAGCAGATCACCGACATCCAGAACGCCGTCAACGGCGGACAGAATGCGATCGTCATGAACCCGATCGACGGCACCGCACTGCAGAACGTGCTCACGGAGGGTGCGGGCAAGGGGGTCGCGAGCATCACGATCGCCCAGACCGCCGAAGCGTCCACCGGGTCGATCTATCTTGACGACAGGACGTACGGCGAGATCATCGCCGCCAACGCGGTCGACTGGATCAAGAAGAACCTCGACGGCAAAGGCACCGTGGCGATCCTCGGCGAAGAGAACATCGAGTCCTCCATTGCCCGGGGCGACGGAATCGAGGAGACCATCAAGCGCGAGCTGCCCGACGTCAAGATCGTCGCCCGTCAGCATGCGAACACACCCGACCTCGGCTTGAACGTGACGCAGAACCTTCTGCTCCAGCACCCCGATCTCAACGTCGTCATCGCGGCGAACGATTCGGGCGGCATCGGCGCGTACCAGGCGTTCGAGAACGCGGGTCTCGCCACCGCGGCGGATCGGGGCATCTTCTCTGGCGACAAGACCGATGAGGCGCTGAAGTACATCAAGCTGCCGAACAGCATCTATCGCGCGACCGTGGACCTGGAGCCCTACGACGCCGGGTTCTCGGCTGTGGAGATGGCGCTGCGCCAGCTGAAGGACGGGCTGCCCGCCGAGCAGGAGCGCGTTCAGCTCAAGATGGAGCCCTTCGTCCAGCAGTGACGGTCTCCGGGAGGGGGGTCGCTCTCCGATCCCCCACCGGACCCGTCCGGCACACTCCAGCCGACCTCCATTCACAGAAGGGGATGAGACGACCAATGGCACTCCTCGACGTCGACCACCTGAGCAAGGACTACGGAGGCTTCCGCGCCCTCGATGACGCATCCTTCTCGGTGGACGCCGGCAGCGTCCACGCCCTGTGCGGTGAGAACGGTGCGGGAAAGTCCACTCTCGTGAAGATCCTCGCCGGCGCGATCGCCCCCACCAGCGGCCGGTTCGTCATCGACGGTGTCGTCTCAGAGGGCATGAGACCCCGGGAGGCCATGGACCAGGGCATCCGTGCGATCTACCAGGAGTTCAGCCTCGTGCCGTTCCTGACCGTCGCCGAGAACATCTTCTACGGCCGCGAGCCCACGCGCGCGGGTTTCTGCGACTTCGCGAAGATGAACGCGGACACGCGCTCCCTCTGCACGGAGATGGGCATCGATCTCGATCCCGAGGCACGCGTGGAGACCCTCGGCGTCGCCCAGCAGCAGATCGTCGAGATCCTCAAGGCGGTCTCGACCAGCGCGCGTCTGCTCATCATGGATGAGCCCACCGCGTCCCTGACCGTGGGCGAGACCGAGGTGTTCTATGACATCGTCCGGCGCCTGCGAGCGGCGGGCACGGGGATCATCTACATCTCGCATCGCCTGGAGGAGATCTTCGCCCTCTGCGACGAGGTCACCGTCTTGTGCGATGGACGCGTGACCGCCAGCCGTCGCGTGGCGGACGTCACGCGCAACGAGCTCATCTCGCTCATGGTCGGGCGCGAGCTCGTCGAGAGCTACCCCGAAGCGTCCGTCGAGCCAGGAGACGAAGTGCTGCGTGTGGAGCACCTCGACAATGAGGATCTCCACGATGTCAGCTTCTCGGTGCGCGCCGGCGAGATCCTCGGGTTCGGCGGCCTGATCGGCGCCGGTCGCACCGAGCTGGCCCTGGCCGTCATGGGCGCCAGGAAGCGCAGGAGCGGAAGGATGATGCTGCACGGCGCTCCCTATGCGCCGCGGTCGCCCCGTTCGGCGCTGAACCGCGGCGTGGGTCTCGTGCCGGAGGACCGGAAGCATCAGGGCGTGGTCATGTCGCTGAGCGTGAAGCGCAACGTCTCGCTCGCGATCCTCGACAAGCTCTCGGTCTTCGGCCCATTCATCAGCCGCACCCGTGAGGACAGCGAGTACGACACGTACGCGCGGGAGCTGAGCATCCGCACGGCGAGTCCGCAGAACCTCGTCAGCACCCTCTCAGGAGGCAATCAACAGAAAGTCGTCGTCGCGAAGGTCCTCGCGCGCGACTGCGATGTGATCATCTTCGACGAGCCGACCCGCGGCATCGACGTCGGTGCCAAGCACGAGATCTACACGATCATGCGCGAGCTCGCGGATGCCGGCAAGGCGATCGTGCTGATCAGCTCGGACATGCCGGAACTGCTCGGAATGTCGGACCGCATCGCGGTCATGAGCGCGGGACACCTCGTCGCCGAGCTTCCCCGCGGGGAAGCGGACCAGACCCAGATCCTGGAGCACGCCTCCACAATGCTCACCCTGAAAGGCGAGATGAAATGATGCGCCTCAACAAAGACAAGCTGATCGACGTGATCTTCGAGTACGGCATCGTCCTCGTGCTGATCGTCCTGGTGGTGGCGTTCTCGGCGAGCTCGCCAAGCTTTTTCACCACCACGACCCTCACCACGATCCTGAGCCAGGTGTCGGTGATCGGGATCCTCGCCGTCGGCATGACCTGCGTCATGCTCCTAGGCAGCATCGACCTCTCCGTCGGTGCGATCGCCGGCGTGGTGAGCGTCATCGCGGCGCTGCTGATGTCGCTCGGGACACCGGTCTGGATCGCCGTGGTGATCGCGCTCGCCGCAGGCGTCGCCGTCGGCCTGTTCAATGCCGTGTCGCTGACCATCTTCCGGATCCCGTCCTTGATCGGAACGCTTGCCGTCATGACCGCGTTGCGGGGACTGGCGTACCTGCTGTCCGGCGGAACCCCGATCTACGACATCGACCCCGGATTCAAGCAGCTGGCGCAGGGCTCGCTCCTGGGCATCCCGATCCCCGGCATCCTGTTCATCCTCGTGTTCCTCGTGGCGGCGGTCATGCTCACCCGCACGCGCGTGGGAAGGCAGATCTACGGCGTCGGGGGCAACGAGGAGTCGAGCCGCCTGTCCGGCGTGCCCGTGGCGCGCATCAAGTTCTTCGTCTTCGGGCTCAGCGGCCTGCTCGCCGCCGCCGGCGGCCTGCTGCTGCTGGCACGCACGAACAGCGGTCAGCCGAGCGCGGGTGTGGGCTACGAGCTCGACGTCATCACGGCGGTCGTGTTGGGCGGCGTGGCGATCACGGGCGGCAAGGGTCGGCTGTGGCTGGTGGTCGTCGGTGTCCTCATCATGGGCACCCTGTCGACCGGCATGGTCATGAACAACATCAGCGACTACGTGCAGCAGGTCGTGAAGGGGCTGATCCTGGTCGCCGCCGTGGCCTTCTCACAGGTTCGAGCGCGGTCACAGGGCGCCCTCGCCGTCGCCCGCTGACCGGACACCGAACAAGAGAGATCGAACCAATGCTGGAAGAGCTGAAAACACAGGTCCTCGATGCGAACCGAGGTCTGCGGCGGGAGTCACTCGCGATCCTGACGTGGGGCAACGCATCGGGGTACGACCCGGAGAGCGGACTGGTGGTGATCAAGGGCAGCGGCGTCGAATACGAGCAGATGCGGGTGGAGGACCTCGCCGTCTACGACCTCGACGGTAACACCGTTGAAGGGTCCACCGTCACCCCGTCGACCGATCTGCCGACGCACCTCGAGATCTACCGCAACTTCCCGGACGCGCGAGGGATCATCCACACGCACTCCCCGTACGCCACCGTCTGGGCGCAGCGAGGGACCGACATCCCGTGCTATGGCACCACTCACGCGGACTACTTCCCGGGCCCGATCCCCGTCACCCGCGCTCTTCGCGCCGACGAGGTCGACGGCGAGTATGAGCTGACCACGGGCAAGGCGATCGTCGAGCGGTTCGCGGACCTCGACCCGGGCGCGATGCGCGCGGTGCTCGTGCGCTACCACGGCCCGTTCGTATGGGGCTCGTCCCCCCTCGACGCCCTCCACAACGCGACCGTCCTCGAGTACGTCGCCCAGCAGGCGTTCAACACGGTCGTGCTGACCGAGGGGGCCGATCCGACGATCGACGGCGACCTGGTGCGCAAGCACTACAACCGCAAGTTCGGAGAGGACGCCTATTATGGCCAGCGCTGAGGGGTCCCGCGTGGCCGACGAGGTGATCCGAGTCCTCCGACACGAGGCGGCGGCGATCTCGGCGCTCGCCGACCGGCTGGACTGGGACTCCGTCGACGCCGTCGTCGATGCGCTCGTCTCCACGGATGGCCGCGTGTTCGCGATGGGCTGCGGCACGTCCGCGATGGCCGCGAAGAAGATCGTCCACACTCTCAACTGCGTGCGCTGCCCGGCGTCCTTCCTGAGCCCGTCGGACGCACCGCACGGCGGGCTCGGCGTCGTTCGGCCGGGTGACATCGTGTTCCTCGTGTCGAAGGGCGGCAACACCATCGAGCTCACGCGGCTGCTGCCGGCCCTGACCGAGCTCGGCGCGACGATCGTCGCCGTCACGGGCGTCGCCGAGTCCGAGATCGCGACCGGCGCCGACATCCGGCTGCTGGTCGCGGTGGACTCCGAGCCCGATCCCCTCGACATGCTGGCGACGGCGAGCACACTGTCGGTCATGGCGCTGATGGATGCCGTCGCGATCTGCCTCATGCAGCGCAACGGCTTCGACTCGGACTGGTTCGGCGTCGTGCATCCCGGTGGTGCCGTCGGCGCACGATTGCTCGCCGGGAAGACAGAGGAAACAGACTAAGGAACGCCCGGTCGCGGTCCGGACACAAGGAGGAAGACATGGCAATCAACTCGACCCTGCGGTACGGCATGGTGGGCGGCGGCGACGCGTCGAGCGTCGGCGAGCTGCACCGCAACGCACTCCGGCTCAACGGCGACACGGAGCTCGTCGCGGGAGTCTTCTCGCACGACCCCGAGAAGTCGAAGCGGATCGGCCTCCAGCTCGGTGTGAGCGAGGACCGCATCTACGCGTCGGCGGAGGAGATGGCCGCGCGGGAGGCCGCGCGCGAGGACGGCATCGACTTCGTCGACATCACGACGCCGAACGCGTTCCATTACCCGGCGTCGAAGGCGTTCCTGGAGCAGGGCACCCACGTCGCATGCGAGAAGCCGCTGTGCCTCACCGCTGCCGAAGGCGAGGAACTGGAGCGGATCGCCGGGCGCACGGGC
Source organism: Microbacterium sp. (assembly GCA_049654285.1). Taxonomy (GTDB): domain Bacteria; phylum Actinomycetota; class Actinomycetes; order Actinomycetales; family Microbacteriaceae; genus Microbacterium. The sequence goes on along the minus strand of JBASAE010000216.1, from coordinate 1,350 downwards.
GCCCTGTTCTGCCTCATGCACACGTTCACGGGGCACGCGATGTCACGTGAGGCGCGCGCCCTCTACGCCGACGGCGTGATCGGAGACCTGCGGACGGTCGTGGTCGAGTACCCGCAGGACTGGCTGGTCGACGCCCTCGAGCAGGAGACCGAGGAGAACAAGACCTGGCGGTCGATCCCGGAGCTCTCCGGCCGGGGTGCCGCGATCGGCGACATCGGCTCCCACATGGAGAACTGGGTGCGCTACGTGACGGGTCTGCGCATCACGTCCGTGCTGGCGAACCTCGAGGCGGTCGGCAGCGGCACGATGCTCGACAACAACTTCCAGGTCATCACCAAGTACGAGAACGGCGCGTCCGGATTCTTCTGGGGCAGTCAGGTGGCTGTCGGCTACGACAACGCCTTCAAGGTGATGCTGCTCGGCGACAAGGGCTCGATCGAGTTCTGGCAGGAGAACAACAACTACCTCGTCCTGCGTCTGCGCGACCAGCCGATGCAGATCCTGTCTCGTGGAAGCTCGTACTCCCGGCCCGAGTCGCTGAAGTACCTGCGCACCCCGAAGGGCCACCCCGAGGGGCTGACCGAGGCGTTCTCGAACATCTACAGCGCCTTCGCCGATGCGATCCGCGACCGCCGCGAAGGCAGGATCGAGCCGGAGGAGGGCTACGGCTACCCCACCCTCTCGATGGGAGTCGGAGGCGTTCGGTTCTTCAACGCCTGCGTCGACAGCCAGGAGGCGGGGAACACCTGGGTGCGGCTCTGAGCCCGCGCATCCGCATCACGGCCCTCGGCTTGTCCACCACCTAAGGAGTTCCCTCGTGCCTCAAAAGCACTACACGATCGGCATCGACTACGGCACGTTGTCCGGACGGGCCGTGCTCGTCGATGTCTCCACGGGTGACATCGCGGCCACCGAGGTGCTTGACTATCCGCATGCGGTGATGAGCAGCCGGCTGCCCTCCGGCACGCCTCTGCCGCCGGACTGGGCGCTGCAGCATCCACAGGACTACCTCGACGTGGTGACGACGACGGTTCCGGCCGTGCTCTCCTCGGCGGGCGTCTCCGGCGAGGACGTGATCGGGCTCGCGATCGACTTCACCGGGTGCACGATGCTGCCGATCGCCGCGGACGGCACTCCCCTGTGCCTGCAGGAGGAGTTCGCCGATGAGCCGCACGCGTATGTGAAGCTGTGGAAGCACCATTCGGCGCAGGCATATGCGACGCGGATCACGGAGGTGGCGCGGGAGCGGGGAGAGGACTGGCTCTCGCGCTACGGCGGACGGATCTCATCGGAGTGGATGTTCCCGAAGATCTGGGAGACCCTCGACAAGGCCCCAGAGGTGTATGAGCA